>JAATFS010000368.1 GCA_015655035.1 Lysobacterales bacterium
GTGTGCTCGAACTGCTGGAGGAGATCAACGCCCAGGGCAGCACCATCGTCATGGTCACCCACGACCCGGAACTGGCCGCCCGCGCCCAGCGCAACGTGCACATCGTCGACGGCCAGGCCACCGACCTGGTGCGCGAGGCCGCATTGATGGCCTCGCCCGCGCCCGGCGTGTCGGCGCAGGCCTGACGGTCGGGCTTTCAACCACCGAGCGCCGAACATGTTGACCTACTACTGCAACCTGGCCCTGCGCAGCTTCAGGCGCAATACCGTGCTCAGCGCACTGATGGTGCTGGCGGTGGCGCTGGGGATTGGCACCTCGATGACCATGTTGACGGTGCTGCACAACCTGTCCGGCGATCCGCTGCCCCAGCGCAGCGGGGTATTGTTCCATCCGCAGGTGGACCCGCGCCCGGCCGAACTGCCCAGCGCAGACCCCGAGCCGCCGGACAACCTGGGCTGGCAGGATGCGGTCAATCTGTACGCCCTGCCCGGTGGGGCCAAGCGCACGCTGACCAGCTCGAACTGGTTGCCGACCCGGCTCGATGCGGCCCACAGCCCGATGCGCATGGTCACCACGCGCGCGGCCACGGCAGACATCTTCGCGATGTTCGGCATGCGCTTCCTCCATGGCGGCCCGTGGAGCGCACAGGACGACGACCAGCGCGCGCAGGTGGTGGTGCTGACCAGGACCCTCAACGACCAGTTGTTCGGCGGCGCGGACAGTACCGGCCGCAGGCTGGTGATCGCGACCAAACCCTTCCGCGTCGCTGGCGTGATCGAGGACTGGAACCCGCAACCGCACTTCTACGACCTGGACGGCAAGTCCGGCGCCTATGGCGAAGCCGAGCAGATGTACCTGCCGTTCTTCACCTGGCTGGACCTGCCGCAGGACTATGGCTACGGGCCGATGCAGTGCTGGGGCCGCGATGGCGACACCGGCACCCACAATCCGAAGGCGCCGCAGTGCACCTGGGCCCAGTTCTGGGTTCAGCTGGATTCGCCCGCACAGGTCACGGCCTACCGGCAGGCGCTGCAGAACTACAGCGCGCAGCAGCGCCAACTGGGCCGTTTCGAACGCGCGCCCAATGCGCGCCTGCGCGGACTGGTCGACTGGCTGGACTACAAGCGGGTGGTGCCCGCAACGGTGCGCATGCAGACCTGGATCGCCTTCGGGGTGCTGCTGGTCTGCCTGGTCAACGCGGTCGGCCTGCTGGTGGCCAAGTTCCTGCGCAAGGCCGGCGAGATCGGCGTGCGCCGTGCCTTGGGGGCCAGCCGTCGCTCGGTTTTCCTGCAGTGCCTGACCGAAGCCGGGCTGATCGGGCTGCTTGGCGGGCTGGTCGGCGTGCCGCTGGCGTGGCTGGGGCTGTGGCTGGTGCGGCAACAGCCGATGGCCTATGCCGGCAACGTGCACCTGGACCCGCTGATGTTGGGCATCGCTTTGGCGATCGCGGTGCTTTCCGCACTGGCCGCCGGCGTGTGGCCCGCCTGGCGCGCCTCGGGCATCGCCCCCGCCCTGCAGGTGAAGTCGCTATGAATCCCTTCTCCTCCATCCGCCCCATCGTCTCGGCGCTGCGTGGTCACCGCGCCGCGGTGATCCTGCTGGCACTGGAAATCGCGCTGACCCTGGCGGTGCTGTGCAACCTGGTGTTCATTGTCGCCGGCACCTTCCAGCGCGCCCGCACGCCCACCGGCGCCGACGAAGACAACATCGGCCTGATCCAGAGCATTGGCGTGATCGGCAGTGACAACGCCGGTACCGCCGGCAGCAACCTGGCGACGCTGCAGGCCGTACCCGGTGTGGAAGCCGCGGCCTTCGGCGCACCGCCGCTGTGGGGCGTGGACCGCGCACCACTGTTCTCCGCACCGGATGCATCCCAACCGCTGGCGCAGGCCTACCAGTTCGCCGGCAGCCAGGGACTGAACCGCACCCTCGGCATCCGTGTCATCGAAGGCCGCGATATCCGCGACGACGAGATTCCCGGCATCAGTGCACTGGCCGGCGACAGTGACGCCGCGCAGGCGCGCGCAACACAGGCACAGATGCCGACGCTGCTAACCACGTCGTTGGCCGGGCGCCTGTTTCCCGGCAAGTCCGCGCTGGGCCAATTGCTGTACACCAGCGTCTGGGGTCGTCCGGTCACGCTGCGCGTGGTCGGCATCATCGCGCCGTTGCGCGGCGTCATCACCGGACACCCGGACGATGCCGATGCAGTCCTGACCGAATTCAAGGTTGCCCACGAAGGAATGGGCGGTGGCTACATCTTCCGCAGCAAGCCGGGCCAGTTGCAGCAGGTGCTGCCTATGGCCGCCAAAGCAATGCAGCAGGCCAACCCGGGACATGTGCAGCAGCAAGTCAAGACCATGGCCGAGCTGCGTGCAGCCGCTTTCAAGGGTGAACGCGCGACGGCACGCATGCTGGTGGCGATCATGGCGGTGCTGCTGGTGGTCACCGCGCTGGGTGTCGGCGGGCTGGCCAGTTTCTGGGTCGCCCAGCGCACCAAGCAGATCGGCATCCGCCGTGCGCTGGGGGCGACCCGTGGCGACATCCTGCGCTACTTCCAGCTGGAGAACTTCCTGATCGTCGGCGGCGGCGTGGTGCTGGGCGCGTTGCTGGCCTTCGCGCTGAACCAGTGGCTGATGCATCGCTTCGAACTGGACCGGCTGTCCTCACCAACGGTCATCACCGGGGTCGTCGCGCTGTGGCTGCTGGGCCAGCTCGCCGTCCTCGGCCCGGCCTTGCGTGCGGCCGCCATCGCCCCCGTCGTCGCCACTCGAAACGCCTAAGCCGCCGCCGACCATGTTCGCCTACCACGCCAAGCTCGCCCTGCACAGCCTGCGCCGCAATCCGGTGCTGACCGGGCTGATGGTGCTGTCCATCGCGGTCGGCATCGGTGCATCGATGACCACGCTGACGGTGATGCATCTCCTATCGGGCGATCCGTTGCCGGGACGTAGCCACCAGATCTTCTATCCACAGGTGGATGCCCTGTCCACTGAGCGGGCGCGGAAAAATCCGCCGGACATGCTCGATTACACCTCGGCGATGGACCTGTGGCGCGCAAAACGCGCCGACAGGCAGACGCTGGTGAACGACAGCGAGGTCAAGCTGCAGGCGCCGGAAACCGGGCAGCCGCCGCTGATGACCACGATGCTGTCCACCCACGCGGATTTCTTCCCGATGTTCCAGGTGCCGTTCGCCTACGGTAACGGTTGGAGCGCAGAAGACGACGACCGGCATGCACGGGTCGCGGTGATCTCGTCCGACCTCAACCAGAAAGTGTTCGGTGGCAAGAACAGTATCGGCCGCACCCTGCGCGTCCGCGACGCCGACCTGCGCATCGTTGGTGTGCTCAAGCCGTGGCGACTCTCCCCGCAGTTCTACACGGTGGCCGGCGGCAACTACTCGCAGGGCGATACCGCCTACTTCTATCGCAAGTCCGAGGATGTGATGGTGCCGTTCCTGAGCGGGCTGGAAATCAACGATGGCCATTTCTTCCAGTTCACTTGCAACGCGCCGCCGGCCGTGGCCGGCCACTTGCAGAATAGCGACTGCGTCTGGCTGCAGCTGTGGGTGCAACTGGACAGTGCCGCCAAGGTGGCCGACTACCGCCGCTTCGTGGCCGACTACGTCACGCAGCAGAAGGCGCTGGGACGCATCCGCTTTCCGCAGAACGCACGCCTGCTGTCGCTGATGGAATGGCTGGACTACAACCACGTGGTGCCGCGCGACGCGCGCTTGCAAAGCTGGCTGGCGCTAGCGTTCCTGGCGATCTGCCTGTTCAACACCGTTGGCCTTCTGCTGGCCAAGTTCCTTCGCCGCGGCGGCGAGATCGGTGTGCGCCGCGCGCTGGGCGCGTCCCGTCGCGCGATCTTCGCCCAGTGCCTGACCGAAGCCGGGCTGATCGGGCTGTGCGGTGGTGCACTGGGCCTACTGCTGACCCTGCTCGGGCTGGGGGCAATCCGCGGCCAGCCGGTCGAGTACGCCGACCTGATGCGGCTGGACTGGCCGATGTTCGCGGCCACGTTCGCGCTGGCGATCGCCGCCAGCCTGATCGCCGGCCTGATCCCCGCCTCTCGTGCCAGCCGCATCGCCCCAGCCATCCAGCTGAAGGCTCAATGATCGAATGTTGAAATTCGCGCCAACCTCAATGCCGTCATCCCCGCGAAAGCGGGAGTGACGAGCAGACGCAGACCTGAGTACCGTCCATGCATACCCGCCCCATTCTCTCCGCCCTCGGCCGCCACCGCATCGCCACCGCGCTTATCGTGCTGGAGATCGCCCTCGCCTGCGCGGTGCTGTGTAACGCCTTCTTCCTGGTTTCCACCCGCCTTGGCCTGACCCGGATCGACAGTGGCGTGGAAGTGCAGGCACTGGGTGGGATCGCGCTGAATGGCTGCGATGGTTGCACCCACGCCGATCTCAATGCCCGGGTACTCGGCGCGCTGCGCGCGATTCCCGGCGTACACGCGGCCGGCACCGTCAACGCCCTCCCATTCGAGCCACCTACCGCCTATGCTGGTATCACCCTCGACCGCGAAGGGCAGCACTTCGCGGGCGTGCTGCATTTTTATCTGTTTGATCCAGCGGCGATTGAAGCGCTCGATCTTCGGCCCGCGCAAGGCAACGATTTTACGGCCGGCGATTACCAACCCATCGCCACCTTCGTGCCGAGCGACGCCCGAGTGTGGATCACCCGCTCGCTGGCGGCGCACCTGTGGCCAGGCGAGAACCCGCTGGGCAAGGAGTTCTGGGGCGGCGATAGTCATTTCCGCGTGGCCGGTGTGCTGGAGCATTTCGCCGTTCCCGCTCCGGGCCGCAGCGAGGAAGGGGTGGCCGGCGCGCAATGGTCGGTGATCGTGCCGGTGCGCAGCGACGCGCAATCGGGCAACTACGTGCTGCGCGCCGATCCACTGGATCTGCCGCGGGCCATGCAGGCTGCGCGCGAGGCCGTGGCCCGCGCCGTCCCCGAAGCGGTGCTCGATCGGCAGCAGAGCCGCGCGTTGTCCGAATTGCGCGAACGCTACTTCCAGAGCGACCGCACGATGGCCTGGCTGCTGGTGGCGGTCATCGCATCCATGCTGCTGGTCACCGCACTGGGCATCGTCGGCCTGGCCAGCTTCTGGGTGGCCCAGCGCACCAAGCAGATCGGCATCCGTCGCGCGCTGGGCGCCACGCGCAGCGACATCCTGCGCTACTTCCAGACCGAGAACTTCCTGCTGGCCAGCGCCGGCATCGCGCTAGGCATGCTGCTGGCCTACGCCGGCAACGGATTGCTGATGAAGTATTTCGAACTGGCGCGGTTGCCGCTGACCTACCTGCCCGCTGGCGCAGTGTTGCTATGGCTGCTAGGCCAGCTCGCCGTGCTCGGTCCCGCCCTGCGCGCGGCCAGCATTCCGCCTGTCGTCGCCACCCGTAGCGCTTGAATCTGGAGCCGAGCATGTTCGCTTATTACTTCAACCTGGCCCTGCGCAGCTTCAAGCGCAACAAGGTGCTGACCGCACTGATGGTGCTGGCGATCGCGCTCGGCATCGGTACGTCGATGACCACGCTGACGGTGTTCCACGTGCTGTCCGGTGACCCGATCCCGGGCAAGAGCGAGCGGCTGTTCCATGTGCAGCTCGATCCGCAGCCGCTGCAGGGCCATCAGCCGGGCGAAGAACCGACGGAGCTGTTGACCCGCTTCGATGCACAGGAGTTGCTACGCGAGCGTCACGCACTGCGACAGACCCAGACCAACGGCGGTGTCGTCACCGTCGAGCCCGACGACAGCGCCGTGAAACCGTTCCGGATCGCCTCGCGCAACGTTACCGCCGACTTTTTCCCGATGTTCGAGACACCTTTCGTCTATGGCCGTGGCTGGAGTGCGGATGACGACGAGGCCCGGGCGCGCGCGGTGGTGATCGGCAAGAAGCTCAACGACCAGCTGTTCGGCGGCGCCGACAGCACCGGCCGGACGCTGCGCATCGACGGCTACGATTTCCGCGTGGTCGGCGTGCTCGCCGACTGGAAGCCGACACCGAAGTTCTTCGATTTCA
>JAATFS010000480.1 GCA_015655035.1 Lysobacterales bacterium
AGTGGCAGCTTGACCTTGAGCTTGTCCGGCCCGTCCATCGCGTACAGCTTGGGCTGTTTCTGGATCAGCTGGATCACCGCGATCGGATCGATGTTGGGCTTGGCCTCGAACACGATGCGGCCACCACTGCTGCCCAGTTCCAGCTTGCGTATGCCTAGCGTGTTGGCTTGCAGCTTGAGTTCTGCGATCGCGAACAGGTGCTTGACCGGATCCGGCAGCAGCCCGAAGCGGTCGATCATCTCCACCTGCAGCTCGCGTAGTTCGTCGCTGTCGCGGGCACTGCTGATGCGCTTGTACAGGGTCAGGCGGGTGTGCACGTCCGGCAGGTAGTCTTCCGGGATCAGCGCCGGCACATGCAGCTCCACGTCGGCGCCGCGCGCTTCCTCGCCCGCGTCCAGATCCGGCAACTTGCCCTGGCGGATACTGCGCACCGCGCGCTCGAGCAATTCGGTGTACAGGCTGAAGCCGACCTCGGCCATCTGTCCGCTCTGGTCTTCGCCGAGCAGCTCGCCAGCGCCACGGATTTCCAGGTCGTGGGTGGCAAGGGTGAAGCCAGCGCCCAGTTCGTCCATCGAGGCGATCGCATCCAGCCGCTTCTGCGCATCGCCGGTGAGACTGCGCTGGTCGGGTACCAGCAAGTAGGCATAGGCCCGATGATGCGAACGGCCGACTCGCCCGCGCAGCTGGTGCAGCTGCGCCAGGCCGAAACGATCGGCGCGGTTGATGATGATGGTGTTGGCGTTAGGGATGTCGATGCCCGATTCGATGATCGTCGTCGACAGGAGCACGTTGAAACGCTGCTTCTGGAAATCCAGCATCACCCGTTCCAGCTCGCGCTCGGGCATCTGCCCGTGGGCGATGCCGATGCGCGCTTCCGGCACCAGTTCGGACAGGTCGCGCTGCATGCGGCCGATGCTTTCCACGTCGTTGTGCAGGAAGTACAGCTGGCCGCCGCGCGCCAGCTCGCGCTGGAATGCTTCGCGCAGCAATGCGTTGTCCCAGGCTGTGACGAAGGTCTGCACCGCCAGCCGGTTCGGCGGCGGGGTGGCGATGATCGACAGATCGCGCAGGCCGGCCATGGCCATGTTCAAGGTGCGTGGGATCGGCGTGGCGGTGAGGGTGAGCAGGTGCACGTTGGCGCGCATCGCCTTCAGCGCTTCCTTCTGGCGTACGCCGAAGCGTTGCTCCTCGTCCACTACTACCAGGCCCAGGTCCTTGAACTTCACATCCGGCTGCAGCAAGCGGTGGGTGCCGATGATGACGTCGATGCTGCCTTCGGCGACCTTTTCCAGCTCGGCCTTGATTTCCTTGGTGCTCTTGAAGCGCGACAGCACTTCCACGCGCAGCGGCCAGTCGGCGAAGCGGTCGCGGAAGTTGCGGTAGTGCTGTTCGGCCAACAACGTCGTCGGCACCAGCACCGCGACCTGCTTGCCGGCGCTGGCGGCGGCGAAGGCAGCGCGTACCGCGACCTCGGTCTTGCCGAAGCCGACATCGCCGCAGACCACGCGGTCCATCGGCTGGCTGCTGGCCAGGTCGCGCAGCGTAGCGTCGATCGCGGCCAGCTGGTCGGGGGTTTCCTCGAATGGGAAGCCGGCGGCGAACGGTTCGTACATCGCCCGGTCCACCTGCAACGCCAGGCCGGCGCGCGCACGGCGGCGCGCCTGGATCTCCAGCAGCTCGGCGGCAACATCGCGCACCTTTTCGGTGGCCTTGCGCTTGGCCTTCGTCCACTGCTCGCCGCCCAGCGAATGCAGTGGCGCGGTCTCGGCCGAGGCGCCGGAGTAGCGGCTGATCAGGTGCAACTGCGCCACCGGCACATACAGCCGGTCGCCCTTGGCATATTCGATCTCCAGGAACTCGCCGGGCATGCCACCGGCCTGGAGCACGATCAGCCCGCGATAACGGCCGACACCATGGTCCTCGTGCACGATCGGCGCGCCTTCGGACAATTCGCCGAGGTCGCGGATGATCGCTTCGGGCTCGCGTCCGGCGCGCCGGCTGCGGCGCGGCTGGTTGGCGCGCTCGGGGAATAACTGGCGCTCGGTGAGTACCGCGATGCGCGGCTCGTCCAGGGCAAAGCCATCTTCCAGCGGCGCCACCGCAATCGCGAAGCGGGGCAGTGCGGCGGGTTTGGCCGCATTCCCAGCGCGGGTGGACGCCAGGAAGGCGGGGAGATCCGGCAGGACCTCGGGCTTGAGGGCGGCGGCGGCCAGTACTTCCAGCAACGCCTCGCGGCGGCCAGGAGAGTCGGCGGCGATCAGTACCCGGCCCGGGTAGTGGTCCAGGAACGAGAGCAGCGCCGCGCCGGGCGCGGCGTCCTTGGCGGCGACCGGCAGCGGCGGCAGTGGTTGGTCGCCCAGGCGCTCGGCGTCGTCGATACGGGCATGCTCGGCCGGCCATACCTCGATCCGCGCGAGCTTGTTCAGCTGTTCGCGCAACATGTCGGGCGACTGGTACAGCTCTTCCGGCGCCAGTAGCGGCCGTTCCACGTCATGGCGGCGCTGTTCGTAGCGGTTCTGGGTCTGGCTCCAGAACGCATCGGCAGCGTTGCCGACGCCGGGTGCCAGCAGCGGCAACACGTTCTTGCCGAGGTAGTCGAACAGCGTGGCCGAGGTGGGGAAGAACAGCGGGAGGTAATACTCGATCCCCGAGGGCGCCAGCCCGGACTTGAGGTCCTGGTACAGCGCGCTGCGCCGGGTGTCGACATCGAAACGCTCGCGCAGCTTGGCCAGGACGCGCTCCACGCTGGCATCGTCCATCGGCACTTCGCGGCCGGGCAGCATCTTCACCGCCTGCACGTGCTCGAGCGAACGCTGCGATTCCGGGTCGAACGCACGGATCGAGTCGATATCCTCGTCCAGCAGTTCGATCCGCAGCGGCGATTCGGTGCCCATCGGGTAGACGTCGAGCAGGCCACCGCGCACCGCGAAATCGCCCGGGTCCATCACCTGCGGTACGTTGCGGTAACCGGCGCTTTCCAGCCGGCGTTTCTCCGCCTCAAGGTCCAGTCGCTGGCCAACGCTGAGATCGAAGCTGCTGCCGACGATGTACTTCAGCGGCGCGACGTACTGCATCAGCGTCTGCACCGGCACGATCACGATGCCATGGGTGAGTGTCGGCATCCGGTGCAACGCGGCCAGGCGCTGGCTGACGATCTCAGGGTGCGGGCTGAACTGGTCGTAGGGGAGGGTTTCCCAGTCCGGGAACGGCAGCACCGGCAACGCCGCGTCCTTGCCCAGCAGCGAATGCAGATCGGCCTCGATCTGGTGCGCGCTTTGATTGTCGCGGGCCACGACCAGCAGCGGTCCGGCATGGGCTTGCGCAGCGCGGGCGATGTACCACGCCAGCGCGGTAGCCGAAGCGGGAGCGCGCCAATAGGCGCGGAGCTGGCCCGATCGGGGCAGCGGCGGAGCGGGGAAGGTGGGCGACGACATTAACCGGGAATTTTACCGCGTCGAGACGACCCGCGCGCGATGCCGGTATATCGGATCACCGCTTGGGCCGAGAGTGCCGGGGGCGCGACCCTCGGGCAAGGCATTCACGCCTCCAGTTCGAGCACCATCCGCACCAGTTCCGGTGAATCGGGATGCGGCTGTGCAACGAAGCCCAGCGATAGCGCCAGTTCCATCATCGGCTCGTTGCTCTTGAGGGTGTCGCCGTACAGCCGGTCCAGATACTTGCGGCGGGCCCATTTCACCAACTTGCGCATCAGCTGCCTGCCCAGGCCCTGGCCGGCCACGAAATGGCTGACCAGGATGGTGTACTCGGCCTGGCGGGTGCCGGGCACGATCGCCGCCCGCGCCAGCGCGCCCACCAGGGCCTCGCCCGGCGGCAACTGTTCGGCGGCCACCAGCACGATTTCGGTCTTGGGATTGGGGTGGGTCAGCAGCAGTACCAGCTCCGGCGGTGCCACATTGGACTGGCGCAAGAAGCGGTCACGGATAGCTTCCGGTTCCAGCAAGTTGAAGGCTGCCTGCATCGGCGGCCCATCCTCCGGCCGGATCGGGCGGAGCAGCAGCTTGCGGCCATTGGGCAGATTGAAGTTTTCATGCCAGGGCGGCATGCGATTACGGATAGCCATGACCAATGTTCCTAGGTATCGGAGGATTCTGGCACTACCACGGCCAACTGCCGTGAACGTATCCGTTGCGGCGTTCCGTGACCAGTGGCAGAGCGCCTGCCGGATCGCTGTGACCCCTGCCGGCATACGTCGTGCGAGCGCACCGGCCACTCTCGGGGGG
>JAATFS010000201.1 GCA_015655035.1 Lysobacterales bacterium
GCTCGATCAGGCCGAGCACGATCCGCGCCACCGTGCTCTTGCCCGAGCCGGATTCGCCGACGATGCCCAGGGTTTCGCCCGCCGCCAGGGTGAAGGACACCTCGTCCACTGCCTGCCGCGTGTGCCCGCGCTGGACGTAGCGCTTGCCCAGCGCTTGGGCGTTGAGCACGTGCCGGGCGGGATCGATGTGCTTGGCCGGCAGCGCGATGCGCGGCAGCCTGGGCGTGGCCGGAGTAATCGCCGGGGCCGCGACCGGCGGACTGGCCGGCGCCAGCCGGAAGCCGCGCGACGCGGCGGTCGGCACCGCTTGCAGCAGCTGGCGGGTGTACGGATGGCGCGGCGCGTTGAGCACCTGGGCGACCGGGCCGTGTTCGACCACGCGTCCGGCCTGCATCACCAGTACCCGGTCGGCGATCCGGTTGACCACCGCCAGATCGTGGCTGATCAGCAGCAGCGCGCTGCCCAGCGCACGGCGCTGGTCCAGCAGTTCCAGGATCTGGCGCTGCACCGTGGCGTCCAGCGCGGTGGTCGGTTCGTCGGCGATCAGCAGGCCGGGATCATTGGCGATCGCGGTGCCGATCAAGGCGCGCTGGCGCAGCCCGCCGGAAAGCTGGTGCGGGTATTGCGACAGGCGCTGCTCGGGATCGGCGATGCCGACCGCGCGCAGGATCTGCGCGCGGCGTTCGCCGGTGCGCGCACGCGGCAGCTGGGTATGCGCGCCCAGCGCTTCGCCCAGCAGGCTGCCGATCCGCGCCAGCGGGTCCAGCGAGCCGAGCGCATCCTGCAGCACGAAGCCGATCCGCGCGCCGCGCACAGCGCGCCACTGGCGCTCGTTCCAGCCGTGCACGTCCACGCCATCGATGTGGAAGCGTTCGGCCTCGATCACCGCAGCGGAATCGTTCAACCCAACCAGGGCGCGCGCGGTTACCGACTTGCCAGAACCGGATTCGCCGACCAGCGCAACCGACTCGCCGGGGTGGATCGTCAGGTCCAGGCCTTGCACCACCTGGTGGATGCCGTGCCGGCCGCGAAAGCCGATGGACAGGTTGCGAATGTCCAGCAGCGGCGTGGCGGCAATGGGAGTGGGCTGGCTCATGTGTGCTGCCTGCCTTCGAAGCGTGACTGCCAATGGCGCCCGAGCGCGCTGATGGAGACCACCGTCAACGAGATCGCCACGCCTGGCCATACCGAGATCCACCAGGCGCTGTAGAGATAATTGCGGCCTTCGGCCAGCATCAGGCCCCACTCCGGTGCGGGCGGTTGCGGTCCCATGCCGAGAAAACTGAGCCCGGCGGTGGCGGTGATGGCGATGCCCAGGTTGAGCGTGGCCAGCACCGGCACCTGCGCGACCGCATGCGGCAGTACGTGACGCCAGACCAGCCGCCACGGCGACAGGCCAAAGGTGCGTGCCTGTTCGACGAAGCCGCTGGTCATCACCACGAAGGTCTGGCCGCGCACCACGCGCACGAAATGCGGGGTGAACGCCAGCCCCAGCACCAGCATCAGGTTGCCGCTGCCGGTGCCGGTATAGGTGATCAGCACCAGCGCCAGCAGCAGTAGTGGGAACGCCGCCAGCACGTCGATGAAGCGGGTGACGGCTTCGTCCAGCAGGCGTCCGCGCGACAACCCGGCCAGCAGTCCCAGTGCGGTGCCGGCGCCGACCGCGATCGCCAGCGCGGCCAGGCTGATCGACAGCGAATGGCGGGCGCCATGGATCACTCGCGCCAGCACGTCGCGACCCAGGTGGTCGGTGCCCAGCCAGTGCGCGGCACTGCTGCTCTGCTGCATCGCCAGCGGATCGGAGGCCAGCGGATCGTACGCGGCCAGCCCGCCTGGCCAGAGGGTGGCCAGCGCCAGCAACGACAGCCACGTTCCGGCCAGCAGCAGGCCGGGGTGTTCGCGCAGCCAGGCCGCCGTGCGCGAGGCAAAAACCGAAGGGTGGATCAGTGCGGTGTTCATCGCCGTTCTCTCACGCGTGTGCCGGGCGATCGCGCAGGCGCGGATCGATCCATAGGTAGGCCAGGTCGGCGAGGGTGCTGCACACTACGTAGACCCCGGCGCAGATCACCGCCACCGCCAGTACCACCGGCAAGTCTTTCTGTTCGACCGCGCCGATCAGGATCCGGCCCAGGCCCGGGCGGCCGAACACCTGCTCGGTGATCACCGCACCGCCGATCAAACCGCCGATCAGCCAGCCGCCGAGGGTGACCGCCGGCAACGCCGCATGCCGCAGCCCATGGCGCAGGCGCAATTGCAGGCTGCCCACGCCCCAGGCGCGCACGGTCAGCGCGAACGGCTGTTCCAGCGCGCGTTCCAGTTCCTTGCGCAGCACCTGGCCGACCACTGCCGCCAGCGGCAGCCCCAGCGCGAGCGCCGGCAGCACCAGCGAAGACAGCCCTTGCGCGCCGGATACCGGAAACAACCGCAGGGTGAAGCTGAAGACGAACAGCAGCATGATGCCCAGCCAGAACGACGGGATTGCCGCCAGTACCAACTCGAATTGCGTAGCGATGCGACTGCCCCGGCGCGTACCGGCGGTGGTCACCGCGATCGCCACCGCCAGCAGCAGCGCCACCACGGCGGCCGCAGCGGTCAGTGCCAGCGTGGACGGCAGTTGCGACAGCACCAGCCCGGAAACCGCGGTCTTGCGCACGTAGGAACGGCCGAAGTCGCCGTGCAGTACCCGCCACAGGTAGTCCACGTATTGCACCGGCAGCGGCCGGTCCA
>JAATFS010000341.1 GCA_015655035.1 Lysobacterales bacterium
GCGCGCCCACCGCTTCGGATATCGCACTCGGCCATCGCGCCGACGTTTTCCTTCCCTCCTGCACCCTATCGAGGTCCACCATGCCCCCCTTCCGTCCCTCCCTCGCGCCTCTGGCACTGGCCCTCGCATGGGTGCTCGCGGTGCCGGCCCAGGCTTCCGACGAGGCTGCCGCCGGAAGCGCGGCTGCCGCTGCCGATACTGCGCGACAGACACCCGTACAGCTGGATGCTGTCAACGTCCAGGGCGAGCGCTCGCGCCGGCGCTCCAACCTCGCCGGCTATGGCGATGCGTCGTTGTTGGACACGCCGGCCTCGATCGGCGTGATCG
This sequence comes from Lysobacterales bacterium, assembly GCA_015655035.1. GTDB lineage: Bacteria > Pseudomonadota > Gammaproteobacteria > Xanthomonadales > Xanthomonadaceae > JAATFS01. Next base: position 328 of record JAATFS010000341.1, read on the forward strand.
ACCGCGAGCAGCTGTCCGACCGCCAGGCCCGCGTACTGAGCGAGGTGCTGCGCGCCGATGCCTCGGTCGGCGACAGCTACGCGCCGGTCGGCTACTACGAGAACTTCGTGGTGCGCGGTTATTCGCTCAATGCCGCCAACAGTTACCGCATCAATGGCCTGAGCATCGCCGGCGAGCAAAGCGTGGCACTGGAGAACAAGGAGCAGGTGCAGGTGCTCAAGGGCTTGTCCGGCTTGCAATCGGGCGTCAACGAACCGGCGGGCCTGATCAATTACCTGACCAAGCGCTCCCAGCACGTACGCACGCTCAATCTCGGCACCGACGACCAGGGCAGCCGCTATGCGGCCGTGGACCTGGGCGACTGGTTCGGCGCCGACCAGCAGTTCGGCTTGCGCGTCAATGCCGCCCACGAAGGCATCCGCAGCTACGTCGACCATGCCGACGGCCACCGCAACTTCCTGTCGCTGGCGGCGGACTGGAAGATCGATCCGCAGTCGTTGCTGCAGTTCGACGTGGAGTATCAGAAAAAGTCGCAGCGTTCGGTACCCGGCTACGCGCTGCTGGGCGGCACTACCGTGCCAAGCCCGGTATCGGTGCATCGACTGCTGGCCTACCAACCCTGGGCCAGGCCGGTCGGCATCGAATCGCTCAACACCCAGCTGCGCTATCAGTATCGCTTCAACGATGCCTGGAGCGCCGAGCTTTCGGCCGCGCACAGCCGCTCGGTGATCGACGACTACTCCAGCTTCGCCTGGGGTTGCTATGGCGCGGCCAGTTGCGCCGACGACGCCATCCCCAACTATTTCAGCGCCGAGGGCGAATACGACCTCTACGACTACCGCAGCCCCGACGACACCCGCCGCAACGACCAGGTGCAGGCCATTGTTTCCGGCAACTTCGCCACCGGCGCGTTGCAGCACCAACTCAGCGTGGGCGTGGACTACGTACGCCGCAGCATCGAGCGCCACGGATCGATCAACGAGTGGGTCGGCACCGGCAACATCCATGCCGATCCGGAGGTGTTTGCCCAGGCCGATGCCGAGCTCGACCCCAAGCGAAAGCGCCTGGACAGCAGCCAGAAGTCGTTGCTGGCCAGCGATCGCATCAGCATCGGCGAGAACTGGCAGCTGTTGCTGGGCGCGCGCCAGGTGCGCTACGACGAACGCGCCTGGGACCGCGACGGACTGCTGACACGGCATACCCGCATTTCCGAACTGCTGCCGCAGGCGGCGCTGCTGTTCAAGCCGCGCGAGTCTGTGTCGCTATACGCCAGCTTCGCCAAGGGCCTGTCGCCGGGCGGTACCGCGTCATGGTTCGCCAACAATGCCGACGAGATCCTCGCTCCCACCTTCTCCTATCAGAGCGAGGCAGGGGTGAAATACGAACGCGACGGGCTGGCGCTGGGCGCGGCGCTGTTCGATATCCGCCAGGCCTACCAGTACGCGCAACCGCAGGACGATGGGACATTCGTCTACCTGCAGCAAGGAAGCCTGCACAACCGTGGCATCGAGCTGTCGGCCGACGGCACGATCACTGGCGGGCTACGGCTCTCGGCCAGCGTCGCTGCCATCCGTGCGCGCGCCGAAGACACCGGCACGCCCGCCTACGAGGGCCATCAGGCACTCAACGTTCCCAAGCTGCGCGCCAGCGTGCAGGCCACCTGGGAGGTGCCGGGCATTGACGGGCTGGCGTTGCTGGGCGGCGCGCAGTACAGCGGCAGCAAGTACGCCAACCGCGGCGGCAGCGTGGAGGTCGGCGGCTACACCGTCTACAACCTGGGGGCGCGCTACGCCACCCGCCTGGGCCATGTGCCGACGACGCTGCGGCTGAGCGTGGAGAACCTAGGCAACAAGCTGTACTGGCGCGACGTCGGCGAATTCCTGGGCGACGACTACCTGTTCCTGGGTGCGCCGCGTACGGCGCGACTGGCGGTGCAGTTCGACTTCTGACCTCGGGCAGCGCTTGCGTTTGCTTCTCCCTTGCGCGGGAGAAGTCGTCCCGAAGAGACGGATGAAGGCACCGACGCCGACGCCGACACCGCTTGTCTGCCCTCCCTAAAAACCTAGGTCCACCCCATGTCTCCTCTGGAAATCCTTGCGGTCCTGATCAACGTACTTGGCGTGTGGCTGACCGCACGCAGGGTACCCTGGTGCTGGCCGGTCAATGTCGTGGCGGTATTGCTCTATGCATGGTTGTTCTATCACTGGAAGCTGTACTCGGATATGTTGCTGCAAGGCGTATACGTGCTGCTGCAAGGCTATGGATGGTGGCGCTGGCGCCAGGGCCGACTCGAAGACGGCACGGTCCGGATCAGCCGGCTGCCGCGTCGCGAGGGCATTACCGCACTGGCCGCCGGCGCGGCCGGCGCGATCGTGCTGGGTGGCCTGATGCACCGCTATACCGACGCCGCGTTGCCGTGGCTGGACGCGACGCTGGCCGCCTTCAGCCTGGTCGCCAGCTTCTGGGCCGCGCGCAAGCGCCTTGCCAGCTGGAATCTGTGGATCGTGCTCGACAGCGTCTATGTCGGCGTGTTCGTCTACAAGCAGCTGTATCCCACCGCCGCGCTGTACGCAGGCTTCGTGGTACTGGCGATCTATGGGCAGCGCCTGTGGCAAGCCGACTTGCGCCGCACGGCCGCCGTGGCGGGGGTGACGCCATGAGTGCGCGCATTCGTCTCAGCGGACTGCGCCAGAACACGGTCGGGCATACCGCCGCCGGCCTGTGGCGCCATCCCGACAGCCAGGCGCACCACTACCGCACCCTGGCGCATTGGGTCGAGACCGCGCAGATCCTCGAACGCGGCCGCTTCGACACTTTGTTCATCGCCGATGCGCTGGGGCCGCTGGAGGTCTACCAGGGCAGCGTCGACGCGGCGTTGCGCGACGGCATCCAGACCCCGACCGACGATCCGCTGCTGTTGGTGTCGGCATTGGCGGCGGCCACCCGCCACCTCGGCTTTGCGGTCACCGTGTCGTCCACCTACGAGCGTCCGTATGCATTCGCGCGCAAGATGACCACGCTCGACCATCTCAGCGATGGCCGCATCGGCTGGAACATCGTCACCTCCGCGCTGGACAGCGCCGCACGCAACCTCGGGCTGGAACGGCAACTGCCGCATGACGAGCGCTATGCGATCGCCGAAGAGTTCATGGAAGTGGTCTACAAGCTCTGGGAAGGCAGTTGGGAAGACAATGCGGTGCGCCTGGACCGCGAGGCCGGGGTGTTCGCCGATCCGGCCAAGGTGCATCCGATCGCGCATAGCGGTCGCTACTTCCAGGTGCCCGGCATCGCCTTGAGCGAGCCCTCGCCGCAACGCACGCCGACGCTGTTCCAGGCCGGCAGCTCGGCGGTCGGCCGCGCCTTCGCCGCGCGCCATGCCGAAGGCGTGTTCCTGTCGACCTATTCGCCGGAGATCACCCGCGGCCTGGTCGAGGACGTGCGTCGCCGCGCCGCAGAGCAAGGACGCGATCCGCACGCGCTGAAGTTCTTCAATATCGTCACCGTGATCGTCGCCGAGACCGATGCGCAGGCCCAGGCCAAGTACCGCGACTACGCCAGCTACGCCAGCCTGGAAGGCAGCCTGGCGCGCTACAGCGCATTGCTGCAGATCGACCTGTCGCAACTGGACCCGGACCAGCCGCTGGAATACAGCGAGACCGAAGGCATCCGTGGCCTGCTGGAAGTATTTACCCGGCTCGATCCGAGCCGGCGCTGGACCCCGCGCGCGATCGCCGAGTTCGTCGGCGTAGGCGGCGGCGGGCCGGTGATCGTCGGCTCGCCGAGCACGGTCGCCGACGCTCTGGAACGCTGGGTGGACGAGGCCGGCATCGATGGCTTCAACATCGCCGATCCGGTGCCGCCGGTGACGTTGCGCGACTTCGTCGACCTGGTGGTGCCCGAGCTGCAACGCCGTGGCCGGGTATGGCACGACTATGCCGGCGACAGCCTGCGCGAATACTTCCAGGGCGCCGGCCAACCGCGGCTGCCGCCCCAGCATCCGGCCGCCGCATGGCGACGCCGCTAAATTCCAGTACGGGTGCCGGCCAGCGCATCGTCGATGCGCTGCTGGCGCGGGTGCAAGCCGGCGAATGGGGCGCGGACCGGCGCCTGCCGGTGGAACGCGAGCTCGCCGAACTGTTCGGCTGTACCCGCATCACCTTGCGCGACGCATTGCAGCAGTTGGAAGCGCAAGGCCACATCTACCGCGAAAACCGTCGCGGCTGGTTCGTCAGCGCCA
>JAATFS010000087.1 GCA_015655035.1 Lysobacterales bacterium
CCTGGCCGACCTGGCCATCGAATGGCGCACGCAGGGTCAGCGCTTCCACCTGGCGTTGCAGCTCGGCCACCACGGCTTTCTGGCGATCGGCGAGCAGACGCTTGTTGCGCGCGTTGAGGTCGGCGCCCTTGTCTTGCAGGCCGTAGTCGTTCTTGGCCGCGATCAGGCCGATCTGGGCTTTTTCCAATCCGTCGCGGGCCTTGTCCAGCTCGTTCTTGGACAGCGCGCCGCCGTCGTAGCCGCGCTGGTAGCGCTCCAGGTCGCGTTCGGCGGCGGTCTGGTCGATGTTGGCCTGGTCCAGCGCCTTGCGCGCGCTGAGCCGGGTGATCTGGGCGTCGAGCAGTGCGCGGCTGGCCTCGGCCTCCATGCCGGCCAAGGTGGATTCCTCCTGCACCAGCTTGCTGCGCAACGCCGGGCTGTCGATCACCGCCAGCGCGACGCCTTTCTTGACCACGTCGCCGGCGACCACCTGGAGCGATACGGTGCCGCCGTCGATGGCATACAGGGTCGGGCTGTTGGCGGTGATCACGCGGCCGTCGGCGGCCAGGTCGCGGACCAGGTCGCCCCGGGTCACCGTGGCGATACGCACGCGGCTGGCATCGAACGAGCGTCCGCCTGCGGCCCAGCCCAGGACCACCCACGCCAGCGCGGCGGCCAGCACCAGCACAGCCGCACCGATCAGGCACCAGCGCTTCCAGCGGGTACCTTTGCCGGTCTCGACCACGATGTCCTGGGCAGCGGTGTCACGGATGCGGAAGGGGTTGTCGGTCTGCATGGGCGGGGGATATCGATGGCGGAAGCGGTCGATATCTTCCCAAGCATGCTTTATGCCACATTTAACTATTTGAATTTAAAGGGCAATATTGGATTCGCCAGAGTGTCCGCGTGTCCGCGGACACTGTCGCGGACAGGCTGTCCGGCAATGGTCATGGCATGGACAAGATCGGACATGGCTAAAATGTGACTTCTTCCACAAAGTGACTCGAGCCTATGTGTGGCATCGTTGGTGCGATAGCAAACCGTGACGTGGTTCCCGTTTTGATCGAGGGTCTCAAGCGACTGGAGTATCGGGGCTACGATTCAGCGGGCATCGCCGTGGTCGAAGGAACCGATGTGCGCCGGGTACGCCGTACCGGACGCGTTGCCGAGATGGCCGCCGCCGCCGAGGGCGTGCACGCCACGCTGGGCATCGGCCACACTCGCTGGGCCACCCACGGCGGAGTCACCGAAGCCAATGCGCATCCGCATATCAGCCACGGCGTGGCGCTGGTGCACAACGGCATCATCGAAAACCACGAGCAGCAGCGCGAGAAGCTGCGCGGGTTGGGCTACGTCTTCGAGTCGCAGACCGATACCGAGGTCATCGCACATCTGATCCACCATCACCTGCGCCAGGGCGAGGGCGATCTGCTGGCCACCGTGCAGCGGGTGGTCAAGGAACTGACCGGCGCCTATGCGCTGGCGGTGGTCAGCCGCGCCGAGCCCGAGCGCATTGTGTGCGCGCGGATGGGCTGTCCGTTGCTGGTCGGCCTGGGCGAAGGCGAGAACTTCATCGCTTCGGATGTATCGGCGATCGTGCAGGCCACGCGCAGAGTGATCTTCCTGGAGGAAGGCGACACCGCCGAGGTGACCCGCGCCGGCGTCCGCGTGTTCGATGCGCACGATCACCTCGTCGCGCGCGAGGTGCATGTTTCCGACGTGTCGCTGGCGTCGCTGGAACTGGGCCCGTACCGCCACTTCATGCAGAAGGAGATCCACGAACAGCCGCGCGCGCTCGGCGACACCATCGAGGCGGCGATCGACGGCGGTTTCGTGCCGGAGCTGTTCGGACGGGGGGCTGCCGAGGTATTGAAGGGGATCGAGGGCGTGCAGATCCTGGCGTGCGGCACCAGCTACTACGCCGGCCTGACCGCGCGCTACTGGATCGAGTCGATCGCCGGCCTGCCGTGCAGTGTGGAGGTCGCCAGCGAATACCGCTATCGCAGCGCGTACGCGAACCCGAAGCATCTGGTGGTGACGATTTCGCAGTCGGGCGAGACCCTGGACACGATGGAAGCGCTGAAATACGCCAAGTCGCTGGGGCATGCGCATACGCTGTCGATCTGCAATGTGCCGGAAAGCGCAATTCCCCGCGCCAGCGAGCTGGTCTGCTACACCCGTGCCGGCGCGGAGATCGGCGTAGCTTCGACCAAGGCCTTCACCACCCAGCTGGCCGCGCTGTTCCAGCTCACCGTGGTGTTGGCCAAGCTGCGCGGACGCCTCAGCGAGGAAGACGAGGCCGGCTACCTGGAGCAACTGCGCTTCCTGCCCGGCAGCGTGCAGCACGCATTGAACCTGGAGCCGCAGATCGTAGTCTGGGCCGAGCGCTTCGCCGGCAAGCAGAATGCGCTGTTCCTCGGCCGCGGCCTGCATTACCCGATCGCGCTGGAAGGTGCGTTGAAGCTGAAGGAAATCTCCTACATCCACGCCGAGGCGTATCCAGCCGGCGAGCTCAAGCATGGTCCCCTGGCGTTGGTGGATGCGACGATGCCGGTGGTGGTGATCGCGCCCAACGACCGGCTGCTGGAAAAGGTGAAGTCGAACATGCAGGAAGTGCGCGCACGCGGTGGCGAGCTGTTCGTGTTCGCGGACCAGGACAGCAACTTCGCCGAGTCCGAATCGGTGCACGTCATCCGCACCCCGCGCCATGTGGGCGTGCTCAGCCCGATCGTGCACACGATCCCGGTGCAGTTGCTGGCCTACCACACCGCGCTGGCGCGCGGCACCGACGTGGACAAGCCGCGCAATCTGGCCAAGAGCGTCACCGTGGAGTAGCCGCAATCGGGGCCAGCGCGCCCTTTCCCCAAGAAACAGTGCGCGCTGGCCCCCGGCACCCCATGCCGGTACCCGGTTTCTCGCTTGGGCACTCTTAGTCTAGGCAGGCCGTAGTGGCCGGAGGTTTTTCTCGCAGGTGAACGACGATAGGCAGAAATTCTGGTCGCAGACCTTCAGCGACCACCAGGGCGGGCTGCGCCGGTTTTTCCGGCGCCGGGTCGCCGATGCCTGGGAGGTCGACGACCTGGTGCAGGAGGTGTACTGGCGGCTACTGCATTCGGAGTCCCGTGAGCGCGAGACGATCCACAATCTGAAGGCTTACCTGTTCACCGTGGCTGCCAACCTGCTGAGCGAGCGTTCGCTGCTGTACCAGCGCACGGCGCAGCAGGTGCAGATAAGCGAGTTGCTGCCGGAGCTGCATTCGGCTAACGACGCCAGCCCCGAGGAGCAGGCATTTCGCGAGAGCCGGCGGCTGCGCCTGGCGCAGGCGGTGGAGCGGCTGCCGCCGCGCTGCAAGGCGGTGATCGTCATGCAGTACCGCGAGGGCATGAGTTACAGCGAGATCGCCGAACGGATGGGGATCTCCACGCATATGGTGAAGAAGTACGTGGTCCGTTCGCTGGCGTTGTGCAGGAAGGCACTGTCCCACTATGAGCAATAGACCGGACAACAAGGGCGGTGATCCGCTGCGCGACCTGATCGGGCAGCAGGCGGCCGAATGGATCGTGGAGGAGGGCGAGCACCCGCTCACGCAGGCGCGGCGGCGCGGACTGCTGCGCTGGTTGCGCGGATCCAGCACCCATGTCGGCGAATACATGCGGGCGGCGGCGGTCGAGCGCGACCTCGGCGCCGCCGTGCGCGGCATCGACACCCCATTGGAGGAACTGCTTGCCGCCGCGCAGGCCGACGACGAACCGGTGATGCTGCATCGCCAGGCCGCACCGCCGGCCGCTGGCGGCCGCACGCCGCGCCAGCGCTGGCACTGGGCGCTGGCG
>JAATFS010000044.1 GCA_015655035.1 Lysobacterales bacterium
ATGCGCAAGACCTTCAAGACCCTGGTTCTGGCCCTGCCGCTGGCGGCCGCGTCGCTGCTGGCCCAGGCCGCAGATTCACCGCTGGGCCGCTGGACGACCATCGACGATGAAACCGGCAAGCCCAAGTCGCTGGTGGAGATCGAGCAGGCCGCCGACGGCAGCCTGAGCGGCAAGGTGATCGACATCCTGCAATCGGACAAAGGTCCCGACCCGCGCTGCGATAAATGCGATGGCGAGCGCAAGGGCAAGCCGATCAAGGGCATGACCATCCTGTGGGGCCTGAAGCCGGACGGTGCCGCCGTGTGGGATGGAGGCTCGGTGCTCGATCCAGCCAAAGGCAAGACCTACAAGGCCAAGATCACCCTCACGGAGGCCGGCAAGAAACTCCAGCTGCGCGGCTATGTGGGCATCGAGGCGCTGGGGCGCACCCAGACCTGGGTCCGCGAGTAAGCCCAAACCCGCTCCTCTGCGGGACATAGCGCCCGCAGAGGCAGCGGACCAGCCGGCATCGGTAAATACGGAACGTCCGACCGGGTGCAAACCCGCGGTCCGGGACTAATGCGATAATTGCGGACCCCTCGCCGCAGCTCAGCCATGACCCGCACCGCACTCGTCACCACCGCCCTGCCCTACGCCAACGGCCCCCTGCATCTCGGCCATCTGGTCGGCTACATCCAGGCCGACATCTGGGTACGCGCGCGCCGCCTGCGTGGCGACAAGGCCTGGTTCGTCTGCGCCGACGACACCCATGGCACCCCGATCATGCTCGCGGCCGAAAAGGCCGGGGTGACGCCGGAAACCTTCATCGCCGGCATGCAAGCCAGCCACGAGCGCGATTTCGCCGCTTTTGGCGTGGCCTTCGACAACTACGATTCGACCAACTCGCCGACCAACCGCGAGCTGACCGAAGCGTTCTACACCCAGCTCGAAGCGGCCGGCCACATTTCGCGGCGCTCGGTGGCGCAGTTCTACGATCCGGCCAAGGGCATGTTCCTGCCGGACCGCTACATCAAGGGGATTTGCCCGAACTGCGCCAGCGCCGACCAGTACGGCGACAACTGCGAAGTCTGCGGCGCGACCTACGCCCCGACCGACCTGAAGGAACCGAAATCGGTGATCTCCGGCGCCACGCCCGAGATCCGTGATTCTGAGCATTTCTTCTTCGAGGTCGGGCATTTCGACGGCTTCCTGCGCGAATGGCTGGCCGGCAACGTCGCACCGCCGGGGGTCAAGGCCAAGCTCAAGGAATGGCTGGATGCCGAGGGCGGCCTGCGCGCCTGGGATATCTCCCGCGACGCGCCTTACTTCGGCTTCCAGATCCCTGGCCAGCCCGGCAAGTATTTCTATGTCTGGCTGGACGCGCCGATCGGCTACCTGTGCAGCTTCAAGAACCTGTGCGCGCGCACCGGAGAGGACTTCGACAGCTACTTCGTCGCAGATTCCCAGGCCGAACTGCACCACTTCATCGGCAAGGACATCGTCAATTTCCACGGACTGTTCTGGCCGGCGGTGCTGCACGGTACCGGCCGCCGCGCACCGACCCGGCTGCACGTCAATGGCTACCTGACCGTGGACGGCGCCAAGATGTCCAAGTCGCGCGGCACCTTCGTGATGGCGCGCACCTACCTGGACATGGGCCTGGAGCCGGAAGCGTTGCGCTACTACTTCGCCGCCAAGTCCTCCGGCGGCGTGGACGACCTGGACCTCAACCTCGGCGATTTCATCGCGCGGGTGAACGCCGACCTGGTCGGCAAGTTCGTCAACCTCGCCAGCCGCTGCGCCGGCTTCATCGGCAAGCGCTTCGACGGCCGACTGGCCGATGCATTGCCGGACCCGGCTCAATACGACCGCTTCGTCGCCGCATTGGCGCCGATCCGCGAGGCCTACGAGCGCAACGACCCGGCCAACGCGATCCGCCAGACCATGGCGCTGGCCGACGAGGCCAACCGCTACATCGACGACACCAAACCATGGGTGATCGCCAAGCAGGAAGGCGCAGACGCGCAGTTGCAAGCGGTCTGCAGCCAGGGCCTGAACCTGTTCCGCGTGCTGGTGGCCGCGCTCAAGCCGATCCTGCCGCGTACCACCGCCGAAGCCGAAGCCTTCCTGTC
>JAATFS010000462.1 GCA_015655035.1 Lysobacterales bacterium
CCTGGTGGACAACAACCAGTTCTACCTGGCGAGCCGCGATTACGCGCAGAAGTATCCGCAGCGCATCGCCGCACTGGTGTCGGAGATCCGGTCAGTGGGGACCTGGGCGCAGGCCAATCCGGCCGAGGTCGCGCGCCAGACTGCGCCGCTAGTGGGGCTGTCGGCCCCGGTGGTCGAGGTGGCGGTGCGTCGGCAGGGCTTCGGTGCGGGTTTCATCACCCCGCAGGTCATCGCCGCGCAGCAGCGCATCGCCGATGCATTCGCGCGCGAGAAGCTGATTCCGAAACCGCTGAAGGTGAGCCAGGCGGTGTGGACGCCGCCGCCGGCGGTGCGGGCGGCGAGCCGATGAGCCAGGGCCGCCGCCCGGCTGATCGGGTAATGGCCGCTGCGCTGCCCTGGTTGCTGCCGCTGGGACTGCTGGCGATCTGGCAGGCCGCCTCGTCCAGCGGCTGGCTTTCGACCCGGATCCTGCCCTCGCCGCAAGCCGTGCTGGAAGCGGGCGTCGTGCTGGTCCGCAGTGGCGAGTTGTGGCAGCACCTGGCGATCAGCAGTTGGCGCGCGCTGGTGGGCCTGGCCATCGGCGGCGGTATCGGGCTGGTCCTGGGGCTGGTGACCGGCCTGTCGCACTGGGGCGAGCGCCTGCTCGACAGCAGCTTGCAGATGCTTCGCAACGTGCCGCACCTGGCGTTGATCCCATTGGTGATCCTGTGGTTCGGCATCGATGAATCGGCCAAGATCTTCCTGGTCGCGCTGGGCACGTTCTTCCCGATCTACCTCAATACCTACCACGGCATCCGCAGCGTGGACCCGGCGCTGCTGGAGATGGCGCGCAGCTACGGCCTGTCCGGGCCGGCGTTGTTCTTGCAGGTGGTGCTGCCCGGTGCGTTGCCGACCATCCTGGTCGGGGTGCGCTTTGCGCTCGGCCTGATGTGGCTGACCTTGATCGTGGCCGAGACGATTTCCTCCACGGCCGGCATCGGCTACCTGGCGATGAACGCGCGCGAGTTCCTGCAAACCGACATCGTGGTGCTGGCGATCGTGTTGTACGCGTTGCTGGGCAAGCTCGCCGATCTGGCCGCACGCGGCCTGGAACATTGGTGGTTGCCGTGGCACCCGGCACACCAACGCCGCGAGACCGCCGCATGAGCGCGGTCCAAAGTGGCTTGGCATTGTCGCTGTTCGGGGTCGGGCGCCGATTCGGCGAGCGCCGGGTACTGCACGACATCGATCTTGAAGTCCCCGCCGGACAGTTCGTGGCGATCGTAGGGCGCAGCGGCTGTGGCAAGAGCACGCTGCTACGGCTGGTCGCCGGCCTGGATGATGATGGCGAGGGCAGCATTGCCAGCGCCGGGAAACCGTTGGCGGCGCAGCGCGAGGCGTTGCGATTGATGTTCCAGGACGCGCGCCTGCTGCCGTGGAAACGGGTGATCGACAATGTCGGCCTGGGCTTGAAGGGCGATTGGCGGGGTCGTGCGCGCGAAGCGCTGGACGCGGTGGGGTTGGCCGACCGTGCCCGCGACTGGCCGTCGTCCTTGTCCGGCGGGCAGAAGCAGCGGGTGGCGCTGGCGCGCGCGCTGGTGCACCGGCCGCGTTTGCTGCTGCTGGACGAGCCGCTGGGTGCGCTGGATGCGCTGACCCGGATCGAAATGCAGGGGCTGATCGAACGACTGTGGCGGCAGCATCGTTTCACCGTACTGCTGGTGACCCACGACGTTGCCGAGGCGGCGGCGCTGGCCGACCGCATCGTGCTGATCGAGGATGGCGCCATCGGCCTGGACCTGCCGGTGCCACTGGCGCATCCGCGCGCCCACGGTGCGCCCGAGGTGGCGGCGATCGAGGCGAGGGTGTTGGGACGGTTGCTGGGTACCGATGCGGCGCATTCGGCGCGCTTGCGGGTGGCCGCAGGCTAGGCGCGTGGCGGCAGAAGCCGTCCGGGCTGCAAACCGCCCTCGCTCAGCCAGGTTTTCGCATCGATCGTTTTTTCCACCCACGCTCCAGAAGCGGCGTTTCGAGCCGCTCCTGGAGCGCTGCGTCAGCGCTGCTGCTGGCTCAGCCGCGTCATCAGGATTGCCGCGCGCTTGGCCTGGCGCGGGATGCTGGCCAGGTCCGCGCTCTCGCCGGGTGCGTGGCTGCCCTCGCCAGCGATGCCCAGCCCCACCAGGCCATCCGTATCGGCGGCGACGAAGGCGATATCGCCGGCCCCGCGCTTGAGCGGGTCGAGCTCGGCCATCGACGCCAGCCCAAGATCGCGGTTGACGTCGTTGAGCCGGGACAGCAGGGCGCGGTTGCCGCTGGTCGGGGGCAGCGGCGGATAGCCTTGTTCGATGCTCAGCGTGGCCTCGGTATGCGGCAGGTGCCGGGCGACGATGGCCTGCATCCGCTCGCGCACGCGCTGGGTCTGCGCCTGGCTGAGCGTGCGGAAGTCGCCCTTGGCGATCGCGATGGCGGGAATGATGTTGCTCTTGCCGGTGGCGGCGATACGTACGCCTTCGGCGTCGAGCTGCGCGCTCTGGCCACCGCCGATCAGGCCGACGTTGAAGGTCAGCTTGGGCTCGGGCAGCTCATTGCGGAAGGCGGCGACGATCCGTGCCAGCTCGTATATCGCGCCATCGCCCATGGAGGCCGAGAAGATGCCGGAGCTGTGGCCGGAGCGGCCGGTGGTGGTCAAGGTCCAGCTGTTGGACGAACGGCGCGCGGTCGAGCCCATGTCCTTGCCGTTTTCCTGGGCCAGGTTCTCGAAATCCAGCGCCACGTCGGCGCGTTTGCCGGCGGCGACGAGGTCGGCGCGGGCAATGCTTTCGGGGATGCCGGCGTCCTCTTCGTCGCCGGTCAGTACGATCTCGATGTCGGCGTCCTTCAACGTGCCGGCGCTCTGCATCGCACGCAGCGCGGCGAGCATCACCACCAACCCGCCCTTGTTATCGCCCACGCCGGGGCCGACCGCCTTGTCGCCGGTGCGGACGAAACCGTGGAACGGCGAGTCCGGCTCGAATACGGTATCCAGGTGACCGATCAGCAGCATGCGGGTGCTGCCGGCACGTCCGGCATGGGTGGCGATCAGGTGGCCGGCGCGCTTGGTGTGCGTCATCGGTTTCCACTGTACGGCGAAGCCGAGCGCTTCCAGCTCCGGGCGCAGCAGCTCGGCGACCTTTGCCACGCCTTCCAGGTTCATCGTGCCGCTGTTCTGTTCGACCAGCTGTTGCAGCAGCGCGACTGGCCGTGCGGGATCGGCGTCGATGGCGGCGCTGATGCGTTGCTCGGCCGGCGTCAGTTCGGCATGAGCGAACGCGGGCAGTAACAGCGCCAGCAACAGCGGGAAGGTCCGGGTGGGTGACATCGTCGTCCTCGGTGGTGGGTGAGAGACGAAACATACGATGAATGGCGGGCCCGCGTGGTCGCATGGCCGTGTCGAGGCGCTGCGGGATCGGCTTGTCGGGAGCCCCAAGCTCTTGAAACAGGCGCCGTCAGCCGCATTTGCTGAGTATCGCCGGGATCGCCCGGCACGCTACTCCGAGGAACTCCCGATGCGGATGGACAAGCTCACCTCGCGTTTCCAGCAGGCGCTGGCCGACGCGCAGTCGCTGGCGGTAGGCCGCGACCACACCATCATCGAACCCGTGCATGTGTTGACGGCGCTGCTGGACCAGTCCGGTGGCAGCAGCCGCCCGCTGTTGGCGCAGGCAGGCGTCAACGTGCCGGTGCTGCGCGAGCGCCTGGGCGAGGCGCTGGAGAAGTTGCCCAAGGTCTCCGGCCAGGACGGCAACCTGTCGATCGGCAACGATCTCAATCGCCTGCTCAACCAGACCGACAAGCTGGCGCAGCAGCATGGCGACCAGTTCATCGCCAGCGAGTGGTTCGTGCTCGCCGCAGTCGACGATAGCGGCTCGCTGGGGTTGGCGCTGCGCGCCGCCGGTGCCGACAAGAAGAAGATCGAGGCCGCGATCGAGAAGGTCCGTGGCGGCGAGACCGTGCAGTCGGAAAATGCCGAGGACCAGCGCCAGGCGCTGGAGAAGTTCACCATCGACCTGACCGCGCGCGCCGAGAGCGGCAAGCTCGATCCGGTGATCGGCCGCGACGAGGAAATCCGCCGCACCATCCAGGTGCTGCAACGGCGTACCAAGAACAACCCGGTGCTGATCGGCGAGCCCGGCGTGGGCAAGACCGCGATCGTGGAAGGGCTGGCCCAGCGCATCGTCAACGGCGAGGTGCCCGAAGGGCTGCGCGGTAGGCGCGTGCTGTCGCTGGACATGGGCGCGCTGATCGCCGGGGCCAAATTCCGGGGCGAGTTCGAGGAACGCCTGAAGAGCGTGCTCAACGACCTGTCCAAGAACGAAGGCCAGATCATTCTGTTCATCGATGAGCTGCATACCATGGTGGGCGCCGGCAAGGCCGATGGCGCGATGGATGCCGGCAACATGCTCAAGCCGGCACTGGCGC
>JAATFS010000043.1 GCA_015655035.1 Lysobacterales bacterium
CCAGTTGGGCGAGAGCATTGCGGTCAACGGCGTCTGCCTCACCGTGATCGCGTTCGATGCGGGCAGCTTCCAGGCCGACGCGTCCACCGAGACGCTGGCGCTGACCACGCTCGGCACGCTGCCCGAAGGCGCCGCACTGAACCTGGAGCGCGCGATGCGCCCCACCGATCGGCTTGGCGGTCACCTGGTCAGCGGGCATGTCGATGGCCTGGGTGCGGTGCTGTCGGTCCACGCCGACGCGCGCGCCCAGCGCTGGCACTTTGCCGCGCCGGCCGCGCTGCTGCGCTACATCGCCAAGAAGGGCTCGATCTGCGTCGATGGCGTCAGCCTGACCGTCAACGCGGTCGATGGCCAAGGCTTCGAGGTGGCGCTGATTCCCCATACCGTCGCGCACACCGCATTCGCGCAGACGGCGATCGGCGACGCGGTCAACCTGGAGATTGACCTGGTGGCGCGCTATGTCGAGCGCCTGCTCGGCGCGGGAGTGCAGGCATGATGTTCGCGCCTGTCCCCGAGCTGCTGGAGGAAATCCGTGCGGGCCGCATGGTGGTGATCGTCGACGACGAAGATCGCGAAAACGAAGGCGACCTGATCATGGCCGCCGAGCTGGTCAGGCCGGCGGACATCAATTTCATGGTGACCCACGCGCGCGGGCTGGTATGCCTGTCGTTGACCCGCGAGCGCTGCACCCAGCTCGGGTTGGCGCCGATGGTCCAGCACAACACCGCACAGTTCCATACCAACTTCACCGTCAGCATCGAGGCCGCCGAAGGCGTCACCACCGGCATCTCGGCGTACGACCGCGCGCATACGGTTCGCACGGCGGTCAAGCCGGACGCCAAGCCGCGCGACCTGAGCCAGCCGGGCCACATCTTCCCGCTGATCGCCCAGGCAGGCGGCGTGCTCACCCGCGCCGGGCATACCGAAGCGGCCGGCGACCTGCCGATGCTGGCCGGACTTGAACCGGCCGGCGTGCTGGTGGAAGTGCTCAACCCCGACGGCAGCATGGCGCGCCGGCCGCAGCTGGAAGTGTTCGCGCGCGAGCACGGCCTGAAGATGGGGTCTATCGCCGACCTGATCGCCTACCGCCTGGCCACCGAACATACCGTCGAGCGGATCGACGAGCGCGACATTGCCACCGAATTCGGCCCGTTCACGCTGGTGACCTACCGCGACCGTATTGCCCACGACCTGCATTTCGCGCTGGTGCGTGGAGTTCCGGAGGCGCAGACGCCGACCCTGGTGCGGGTACAGGTGGAAAATCCACTGGCCGACCTGCTGCACTGGCGGCGCGATGATTTCGGCGTGGCCGCCACCGATGCGCTGCGCGCGATCGCGGCCGAAGGGCAGGGCGTGATGGTGGTGCTGTCGGCGCCGCGCGATACCGAATCGCTGCTGGCGCGGCTGCGCAAGCAGCCGGAAGTGGCGGCCAATGCCAAGGACGTGGGCCAATGGCGGCGCAACGGGGCAGGCGCACAGATCCTGTCCGAGCTTGGCCTGGGCAAGCTGCGGGTGCTGGGCACGCCACGCCGCCAGATCGGCCTGGCCGGGTTCGGGCTGGAGGTGGTGGAGTATCTGGATGGCCGCGAACCGGGGCTGGAGCCGGCAGGCGCCGCGTCGGGTTGATGGGTATTAACCCCGGCCCGCGCCCCCGACTTGCTAAACTGACCCACCTTTTGGATCCCCGCACCGCATGAGCCATTACGAAGGCGATCTCCGCGCCCCCGAAAACGCGCGCTTCGCGATCATCGCCAGCCGCTGGAATGCCCGTATCACCGACGTGCTGGTTGCCGGTGCGCGCCAGAGCCTGGCGAGCAATGGCATCGCCGAGGCGGTCGTGGACGTGGTCCGTGTGCCCGGCGCGTGGGAAATCCCGGCGGCCGCCAACCGGATCGCCCAGGGCGGGCAACATGCGGCGGTGATCGCGCTGGGCTGCGTGATCCGTGGCGATACCCGTCATTACGAACACGTCGCCGACCTGTGCGCCGAAGGCCTGATGAGCGTGCAGTTGCAGACCGGAGTGCCCGTGCTCAACGGCGTACTGGCGGTGGAGCGGGTCGAGGACGCCGAGGCACGTGCCGGTGGCAGCCACGGCAACAAGGGAGAGGAGGCCGCGCTTGCGGCCCTGGAAATGGTCAATCTGCTGGAGCTGCTGCCATGAACAAGTCCGCTGGCCACCACAAGCACGTGCGTCGCGACGGCATCGATCCGGTACTGCGTTCGCGCGCGCGTCGGCGTGCGCTGCAAGCCATCTACGCCTGGCAGATCTCCGGCGGCAACGCCAAGCAGGTGATCGCGCAGTTCGCCCACGAGCAGGCGCACGAAGTGGCCGATCTGAGCTACTTCGAAAACCTGGTCGAAGGCGTGCTGGCGAACCGCGACGAGCTGGACGAGGCGCTGGTGGCCTATATCGATCGCAGCGTCGAAGAAGTCGATGCGATCGAGCGCGCGGTGCTGCGCTTGGCCGCCTACGAACTGCTGTATCGCCAGGACGTGCCGTACCGCGTGGTGATCAACGAAGCGATCGAGACCGCCAAGCGCTTCGGCTCCGAGCATGGCCACACCTACGTCAATGGCGTGCTCGATCGCGCGGCGCTGGAATGGCGCAAGGTCGAGTCGGGCAGCGGCGCCTAGGCGCTGCGGGATGCGGCCGTAGGAATGGCGGCGGCGGCGGTGCCGATCCCGACGATGCCTGCCTTGCCAGATTCTCCAATCCCCTTCCCCCGACCCCTGCCATGCCCGAATTCGACCTGATCGAACGCCTGCGCTCCCGGATCCGGGAGCGCGGGGACGTGCCGCTAGGCATCGGCGACGACGCAGCGCTGGTGCAGCCGCCGCCCGGTGAGCAACTGGCGATCACCACCGACACGCTCAACAGCGGCGTGCATTTCCCACCCGAAACGCTGCCCGCCGACCTGGGCTGGAAGACCCTGGCGGTGAACCTGTCCGATCTGGCGGCGATGGGCGCGCAGCCCCGCTGGTGCACGCTGTCGCTGTCGCTGCCGCGCGAGGATGCCGCCTGGCTGTCGGCATTTGCCGATGGCTTCATCGCGCTGGCCGATGCGCATGGCATTGCGCTGGTGGGCGGCGACACCACACGTGGGCCGCTGTCGACTTCGGTAACCGCGATCGGCAGCGTAGTGCCGGGCGGAGCGCTGCGCCGCGACGGCGCACAGGTGGGCGACCAGATCTGGGTCACCGGCCAGCCGGGAGAGGCGGCTGCGGCGCTGGCGCTGTGGCAGGCCGGTCGCCTGGATGTAACGCAGGTAGCCGGCGAACCGGTACACGAGCGCTTGCGCCAGCGCCTGCTGCGACCGTCGCCACGGGTACAGGCGGGGCTACGCCTGCGCGGCCTGGCGCATGCCTGCGTCGATATTTCCGATGGCCTGCTTGCCGACCTGGGGCATGTCTGTGCGCGCAGCGGGGTGGGTGCCGAGCTGTCGCTGCCAGCGCTGCCGCCGATCAGCGCGCCGTTGGCGACCGCTCCGGCACAGTTGCATGCCTGGCAATTGGGCGGCGGCGACGACTACGAACTGTGTTTCACTGCCGCGCCGACGCGGCACGAGGCCATCGTCCAGGCGCTGGGCTCTGCCGGCGTGGCGGCAACTCCGATCGGCCGGATCGTGTCCGGTCACGGCATCGTGGTACGCGATCAGGCCGGCCATCCGTGGCAACCGCCGCGCCAGGGCTACCAGCATTTCGTCGGTTAGATTTTCTTTCGGCCAGATCCGCCGCACGCCGGAATGAGCAGTGGCCTCGCGTCACGCGAGCGCAAGGGTGCACACGCCCGGCCTTCCTCGCAATGGATGCGAACTGTGCTTCATTCCTCGAAAATTTTGTGATGCGTACAGCGATTCGGGCCGGTTTCGGCCTCCGGCATCGGTGCTGCATCGCGGCGTGATTTTTCCGTACTTAAGGGTATGTTCCGCCTGTATTCGTTCCCCCTGCACCGTATTCCGCCATCACATTTGTCGAACGGACCGTCCCGTCCCGGCGTCCTTAGGAGGAAGTTCATGCACACCACCTTGATCCGCTTCATCGCGTTCGCTGCGATGGTGCTGTTTTCCTCGTCCGTGTTTGCCGCCGGCTTCAGCAAACGCTACGAAAGCATTGCCAGTTTCGATGGCACTCGGCTCGGTGCGCTGGTGCTGGTACCGGAGGGACAAGGGGCGGGGCCGTTTCCGTTGGTGGTGATGCCATCCAGTTGGGCCGTCCCCAACCTGGAATACGTGGGACGTGCCAGCGTGATGGCCAGTGCGGGCTACATCGTCGTCAGCTACAGCTCGCGCGGGTTCTGGGATTCGGCCGGGAAGATCGATATTGCCGGCGCACCCACGGTAGAAGACGTCAGCGCCGTGATCGACTGGGCGTTGGCGAACACGCCGGCCGATGCCAATGCGATCGGTGCCTCCGGTATTTCCTACGGCGCCGGCACCAGCCTGCTGGCGGCCGCGCGTGATCCCCGGATCAAGGCGGTCGCGGCATTGAGCGGTTGGGCCGACCTGCAGGCGTCGCTCTATGCCGACCGCACGGTCAGCAAGCAAGGCGTGGCGCTGCTGGTTACCGCTGGCGCATTGACGGGGCGGCCGGGTCCGGAACTGACGCAGATCACCAGCAAGGTCGCGGTGGGCGACTACGATGGCGCGGTCGCTGGTTTCCTCCCGGCGGCGGCCGAGCGCAGCGTGGTCAACGAGGTGCAGGCGATCAACCAGAACGGGACGGCGGTGTTGCTCGCCAATTCGTTCAACGACGGCCTGTTCCCGCCGAACCAGTACATCGATTTCTACAACCGTCTCCAGGTGCCCAAGCAGTTGTTCTTCAGCCAGGGCGACCACGCCACCGCCGAACTGCTGGGCGCGCTGGGCTTGCCCAACGCGGTATACACCGCAGTCACCCGCTGGTTCGATCGCTACCTGAAGGGTCAGTCGAACGGCGTGGACAATGAGTCGCCGGTGCAGCTGTCCACCTTGAATGGCGCTTGGCTGCATTATGCGGACTGGAATGCGGTGCAGGGCCAGGCCACTCGTTATGGCCTGAATCGTCCTGCCGGGCTGCTGTCGCCGACCGGTGCGCTGTCGGCCGATGTATCCACCGGCTGGAGCCACCGTATCGCCACGGGAGTGCCGACCCTGGCCGACTCCGGCATCGTGCTGGTCAGCGGTTTGTTGCAGGGGCTGGGACAGCCGGTGACCACCTCGATCCCGCTGGTGAGCCGGGTCGGCGCCGCAGTGTGGAGAGGCCCGGTATATACCAGCACCAGGCGATTGGTGGGTAGCCCATCGCTGCGGCTGACGGTGACGCCGAGCCAGGCGAACGTCTCGCTGTTCGCCTATCTCTACAGCGTCGATGCGCTCGGGATCGGGCAACTGCTCAGCCACGCCCCCTACAGCCTGCGTGACGCGACGCCGGGCCAGGCCACCACGATAGAGCTGGCGTTGCAGGCCACGGCGGTGGACATCCCGGCGGGCCGTCGATTGATGCTGGTGGTCGATACCACTGATCCGCGCTACACCGACGCCACCCGTTTCGGTGGCAATGTGACCTTCGCCTCGCCGTCGGCCACGCCGTCTGTGTTGACGGTGCCACTGCGCTAGCGTGCGGCAGGCGCAGGAACGGCAGCGGGCCATTCCTGCGCATAACCAGGCGCTACGGCGCCAGCAGCTCGATTTCGGCCAATTGCAGCCGGGAGGGAGTTTCCAGGCGCAGCCGGTACTCGCTGTACTGGCCAGGCGTGGCGATGCGGAACGGCCGCGTCTGCATCGGCCAGTCGAAGTTCTCGTCGCGCCGCTGGTCCAGCGCCTGCCATTCGCCATCGGCGCTGCGGGCTTCGAGAGTCCAGGCGCCGTTGCGGAGCGGGCCATTGCCGTTGGTCAGCGTATACATCGAGACCTGACCGCTGCCACTCGGGCTCAATACGATGACGGGCTTTCCAGCCAGCGTGAGCGTGGTGGCGGCATCGTCATCGAGCAGTGCCGGGGCCGCGCGGCCGTCGGCCAGGGTCGCGTGTGCGCCATTGCCGAGCAGGTCATGCAGCGGTGCAGG
>JAATFS010000121.1 GCA_015655035.1 Lysobacterales bacterium
AGCGCTGGCATAGCACCCCGAAAAAACCCAGAACATCTCCACCAAACCACCGTTGCTGTCGCTGCGATTTTGCTTTTGCTTTGCTCTTGATCCGTCTCGCCCTCAAAGCGAGCCGAGCACCGCAGGTGGCGGCGGCCGAAGAAGGGCCCTGTTTAAGCGTTAGCGAGTTTGGGCACCGTGCCGGGAAAGGGGATGAATACCGCTTCCACTGAGGAGCGCAGGGAACCGGTGCGGTTTTATTGCACCGGCTCGCGTCGGGCAAGCGCGCTTCGGGTTACGTTTGGCACAAAGGTGACTCGCACCCGCAGGAATCCCGGGGCGGTTCAGGGTGCGAAAGCTCTGATCTTGATCTCGACCTCAAGCGCTTAAACCGAAACCCCACGGCGCGAATACCGGATGCCATCGCCCACAAACAACAGCAACCCCACCCAGATCGCAGCAAAGCCCACCGCCTTTCCGGTATCGAACGGCTCATGGAAGAACCACACCCCCAGCAGCAACTGCAGACTGGGCGCGATGTACTGCAAGATCCCCACCAACGACAACGGAATCCGGCGCACCCCATAGGCAAAACCGATCAAAGGCAGCGCCGTGACCACGCCGCCGAACACCAACAGCAGATCCTCGCGCAACCGCCAGCCGCCGAAGAATCCTCCCCCGTGGCCGGCTTCGCTCCACAGCGCAAAACCCAGTGCCGGCACGAATAGATACAGGCTCTCCACACCGAGCCCGGCCACCGGGTCCACCGCCACCAGCTTGCGCAGCAACCCATAGATCCCGAACGAAAAAGCCAGCCCCAGCGCGATCCACGGCAGCGTACCCGCATCGACCGTCAACCAGATCACCCCGAGCGCGGCGAATCCCACCGCCAACCATTGCACGGTGCGCAGCCGCTCCTTCAGCACCAACACCCCCAGCAACACGCTCACCAGCGGATTGATGAAATAGCCCAGGCTGCTCTGGATCACATGGCCGGCGTTGATCGCCCATATGTACAGGCCCCAGTTGAACGCAATCGAGACACTGCTGGCCGCCAGCATCAGCAATGCGCGCGGCTGCACTGCGATCGCACGCCACCATTGCAGGCGCGAGGACAGCAGCAGCCACGCCACCACCAGCAGCGTGCTCCAGATGATGCGGTGGGCAATGATCTGGCTCGACGGTACCGCCTTGAGCAGATGCCAGTACAACGGCACCAAGCCCCACAGCACGAAGGTCGAAGCGGTGATCAGCAGGCCACGACGCGTCTCGCTATCCGCCTCCGCATTCACTTGCGTACCCGTGCCAACGTGACCACGGCGACACCTGCGAGAATCACCGCCATCGCACCGATATCGTGGGAAGTGAAGCGCTCGTTGCCCAGCCACGCGCCAAGCGCCACCGCGATCACCGGATTGACGTACGCGTAGCTGCCGGCCAGCGCCGGGCGCACGTGGTGCAGCAGCCAGACATAGGCGGTGAAGCCCACGATCGAACCAAGCATGCACAGATAGAGCACTGCCATCAGTCCTTGCGCGCTGGGCCAGGCCTGCGGACGCTCGCCGTGCAACAGGCCCGCCAGCACCAGCAACACGCCACCGCACAGCATCTGCCCGGCGGCGGCCATGAACGGTGTCGGCAGATCGCGGCCACGCGACCACACCGAACCGAACGCCCAGCCAATCGGCGCGATCAACAGCAGCACCAGGCCGGACGGCGTGGCGGTCAGGCTGCTGCCGGCATTGAGCCAGACCACGCCAACGAACCCCAGCACGATGCCGAGCCATTCGCCACGGCTGGCATGTTGCCCACGCAGCGCGCCGAACAACGCCATCCACAGCGGCACCGACGCCACCGCCGTCGCGGCCAGGCCGGAAGACACACTGCGCTCGGCCATCACCACCATGCCGTTGCCCAGCAACAACAAGGTCGCGCCCATTACCGCCACGTTCTTCCACTGCGCGCGGGTCGGCGCGGCAACACCGCGCCAACGCAGCAGCGCATACAACACCGCACCGGACATGATGAAGCGCGCACCCGCCACCATCGTCAACGGCAATGCACCGCCTTCGAGCGCCAAGCGGATCGCCAGATAGGTCGATCCCCACACCAGATAGACCAGCAGCAGGGCGAGAAAGATCGCAGCGCGGGCAGCTGGCGCAGCAGAGGAAGCGGACATGGCAGGCATGGGCAGAAAAAGAGATTCTAGCGGATCACCCCGCCGATCGATGCCGCACCCTGATAACCGAACGTGCGCCAGGTAGACGCGGCTCGACGGACGCGGCGCCGTTCCCCACGGCCAGTATCGTGGCAGCAGCACTCAGCGGCGACAGGCGTTCTCACATACGCACTGTCGCCGCCGGAGTTGCTAGCGCCGTGCCGCCTCGCTACGGTCGCGGATCGCCTTGAATTCCGAATCGTCCTGCCAGCGCGGCCACTGCCGGCCATTGGCCAGCGCCGCACCCAGGTCGTAGACCAGGGTGGTGTCCGCCGCGTGGCCGCTGGCATCCCATTGCGGGGTCCAGCGATCGCAGGGCTGGTGGTAACAGTCGGCAAAGTACTTCTCGCGCAGCGCCTTGCCGGCGGCAATACCGCCATCGAGCTTGTCCAGCCCGGGACCGACCGTGATCGCCGGCACGCCAAGGCGGGCAAACGCGAAATGGTCGGCGCGATAGAAGAAGCCCGCTTCCAGGTTCGGATCCGGCGAATAGCTGCGGCCACGCGCCTGCGCCACCTTCTCCAGATCGCTTTCCAGCGACACCCGGCCCTTGCCCCAGGAGGCGATATCGCGGGTCGGGCCATCCGGACTGAACATCTCGATGTTCAGTACCGCCACGGTCTTGTCCAGCGGTGCCAGCGGATGGGCCGCGTAGTAATTGGCACCGAGCAGGCCTTTCTCCTCGGCGGTCAGCGCGATGAAATACAAGGTGCGCTGCGGCTGCGGAGCGGCGGCGAACACCCGCGCCAGTTCCAGCACGCTGGCCACGCCGGTGGCGTTGTCCACCGCACCCCGACGCACGCGGTCGCCACGGGCGTCGGCCTGCCCCAGGCCGAACGCGTCCCAGTGCGCGGAGAAGATCACGCTCTCATCGGCATGCTGCTTGCCAGCCAGCTTGGCGACGACGTTGTGGGTGACCACACGCTCGCGCTTTACCCTGAAGTCCGCCGACAACCGCGCATCACCCAGCACCACCGGGCGGAAATCGGCCTGCTGCGCGCTGCGCCTGGCCTTTTCGAAATCCAGCCCGGCGCGCTTGAACAGCGAGACCGCCAATGCGCGCTGCATCCAGCCGCGCACCGCCACGTGTTGGGCTTGCGCGTCGGCCTGGCTGCGCTCGATGTCGAACAGCGCCGAGGTACCCGAACTCTTCACTGTGGCCCAGCCATAGGCGGCCGGCGCGGTCTCGTGCACGATCAGCACCCCAGCCGCACCACGACGCGCGGCCTCCTCGTACTTGTAGGTCCAGCGCCCGTAGTAGGTGACCGCCTTGCCATCGAACGCGCCGGGCTGTGCCGTGTCGAAGTCGGCATCGTTGATCAACACCACCGCGATCTTGCCTTTCAGGTCCACGCCCTTGTAGTCGTCCCAGTGGCGTTCTGGCGCGGCAATGCCGTAGCCGACGAACACCAGCGGCGCATCCTTCAATGCGACGTGGTCCAGCGGACGCAGGCTCTGCAAGGTCACGTCCTCGCCATTGACCAGGGCCTGGGTCTGCCCGGCAACCCGCAGGCTCGCCGTCACCGGTCCTTCGACCTCGGCCCGCACCAACGGCACCGACTGCGTCCAGCCGCCGTTGTCGCCGCCCGGCTGCAGCCCGGAGCGCTTGAACTCGGCAATCAGGTAATCGACCGTGCGCTGCTCGCCCGCGCTGGCTGGCGCGCGCCCCTCGAACTCATCGGAGGCCAGCACGCGCACATGCCGCGACAGCGCCTCGGCATCGATCCCGCCGCCGGGCAGGTCGTTGGCCGCGTATGCGACGCCCCCTGCGAACAGGCAGGCGGACAGCAGCAACATGCGCATCGGATTCACGGCGGGCCTTCGATCGACAGAGATGACGCACAGTTTACAAACCGCGCGCCGGAAACCGTAGTGTTTCCGCTCATGGCGTCACATCGTTCGACGCCCCCGGCGACGAACGAGCTGCGCATGCGCCCGCTGGCGGACCTGCACTATCGCCGCGCGCGGTCCAGCCAGCTCTCCAGCCCCTGCGCATTGAGCTCGATATCCATCGCCAGCACGTCTTCCAGCGCGGCATCGTCCAGCGGGCAGGCATGCGCCCGCGCGCGCTCCTGGTACAACTCGGTCAGCGCCGCCACCAGGC
This sequence comes from Lysobacterales bacterium, assembly GCA_015655035.1. Taxonomy (GTDB): domain Bacteria; phylum Pseudomonadota; class Gammaproteobacteria; order Xanthomonadales; family Xanthomonadaceae; genus JAATFS01. The sequence continues at coordinate 4,302 of JAATFS010000121.1, forward strand.
AACGATGGCGGTCGCCACGGCTATCGCAGCCGCGCGCG
>JAATFS010000428.1 GCA_015655035.1 Lysobacterales bacterium
GCGTTTACGCAGGCACAACTTTCCAGGGACTAGGCTGGCGCCCACCGCCTGCCATTCCCACCCACAAGCCACGGCCTACGATGAATGCATCCCGCGCGCCCCATGGGGCTACAGCCATTTTCCGTGTCGTCACCGGCAATTTCCTGGAGATGTACGACTTCATGGTCTATGGCTTTTATGCCACCGCCATTGGCCATGCATTCTTCCCTTCCGGCAACGCCTTCGCCTCGCTGATGATGTCGCTGGCCACGTTCGGCGCCGGCTTCCTGATGCGACCGGTCGGCGCGCTGGTGCTGGGCGGCTATATCGACCGCCACGGCCGGCGCAAGGGCCTGATCGTGACCTTGGGCCTGATGTCGGCAGGCGTCTTGCTGATCGCCTTCGTGCCTGGATACGCCACGATCGGCGTGCTGGCCCCGGTGCTGGTGCTGGTGGGCCGCCTGCTGCAAGGCTTCTCCGCCGGCGCGGAACTGGGCGGCGTGTCGGTGTACCTGGCGGAGATCGCCAAGCCAGGCCAACGAGGGTTCTACGTGGCCTGGCAATCGGCCAGCCAGCAGGTGGCCGTGGTCTTTGCCGCAGCGCTGGGCGTGGTGCTGCACAGCCTGTTCGCCGAGGAAATGATGGATCGTTGGGGCTGGCGCATCCCGTTCTTCATCGGCAGCCTGATCGTGCCGCTGATCTTCCTGATTCGCCGCTCGCTGGAGGAGACTCCCGAATTCGCCGCGCGCCATGCGCCGGACACCCGGCAGATCCTGGCGTCGCTGCGCGCCAACGCCCGGCTGATCATGGCCGGCGTCGGCATGGTGATGATGACCACGGTGTCGTTCTACCTCATCACCGCCTACATGCCGACCTATGGCCGTGCGGAGTTGAAGCTGGGCGAACTGCAAAGCCTGCTGGTGACCGGCTGCATCGGCCTGTCCAACTTCATCTGGCTGCCGGTGATGGGCGCGCTCAGCGACCGGGTCGGACGCAAGCCGCTGCTGGTGGTGGCCGCGATCGGCACCTTGCTGAGCGTCTGGCCGGCACTGCAGTGGCTGGTATCCGCGCCGTCGTTCACGCGCCTGCTGCTGGTCGGCGAATGGCTGTCGTTGCTGTACGGCATGTACAACGGCGCGATGGTGGTGGCGCTGACCGAGCTGATGCCGGTCGACGTGCGCACCACCAGCTTCTCGCTGGCCTACAGCCTGGCCACCGCGACCATGGGGGGATTCACCCCGGTCATGTGCACCTGGCTGATCCACGTCACCGGCAGCCGCGCGGCACCGGCGCTGTGGCTGAGCCTGGCCGCGCTGATCGGGCTGGGGTCCAGCCTGTCGCTGTTCCGCCGGGCAGGCTCGACCGCGACACTCAGCAGGCGTAGCGGGTAACCCATGGGCGCAACGCCGCCGGTGCGTGCGCAGCAGTCACGAATGCGCAGCCGGGGCCGCGTCCGCGCTCGATAGTTCCAGCCGGATGGCGTCGTACATGACCTGCCCCGGGTTCACAGGGTTGTCGGTCTGCGCCGCATTGGCACGCTCGAACACGTCATGGCGCTCGGCATCGGCGTGCGCCAGCGAGACGACGTTGTCGCCGGGTTTGAGCAGCGACTGCGGAAAGACGATTTCGCGAACGTTGTAGCTCGAATCCTGGGTCCCGCCGCGATAGCCGGCAGTGCCAGTCTTAGGCAGGTGGATCGCGGCCACCTCGGTACCGTTGACGCGCACCCGCAGATCGGTGGCGCGCCCGTGCGCAGGTTGCGACGAGGCAAATCCCAGGGTCAAAGTGGCTTGCCCCTGCTGCACCGTGTCCAATGGAAAATGGATGCGCCAGTCGGGCCGCTCGCTATAGATGCTCCATTGCGCGTAGTTCCAGTCGCGCGCCGGATCGCTGTGGCCTACGCGATAATCCACATCGTGCGGAAACTGCTCGGGGTAATGCCGATACATCTGGAATTGCCTGGCATTGTCGCCATTGCGAAATTCCGCTGCGGAACGGTCGAAGCGCCCGATCTGCCATTGCTGCCGGCCATGCGCCTGCGGCTGCCAATGGATCGTGGCAAGCACCTCCGGCTTGCCGGCCGTTACCTGCACATCCTGTCGTATCCAGTCGTGCGGCTGGTCGGCACCGCTTACCGAAAGCTGGTAGCGGCCAGGGATCACGTTTTCGAGGGTGTAGCGGCCGTGGTTATCGGTACGCGCCCAGAACGCGTAGCCCTTGCTTTGCGCCGACCACGCCACGTTGGGGTCGGACAGGATCACCCACGCATCGCGCGCAGCGTGTCCGCCCAGCTCGACCTTGCCACTGACGGTAGTGCGCTGTTGCGCGTAGGCCGGATCATCGACCCAGGCATACGGCCACTGTGCACGCTGTTTCTGCAACTGCTGCGCGGCATCGCGCCACAGCGCGGCCGGCGTATCGCCGCGGTTGGCGTATACGAAGAACGGGCCATACACCTTGCTCCACACCTCGCCATCGGCGAGCTGCACCGGACTGGCACCGAAATGCACCGACTGCAGCACCCGCAACAGCGCATTGTCGTGCACCGCCTGACCCTGCTTGGCCGGGCCACCGTTGTGGTACTCCGGGCTGGCTTCCATCACCCACAGCCCGCGCTGCGGGCCGACATAGCCATACAACGGCGTTGCCGACCAGTAGATCGAGTTCATGTACTTGGTCTTGATGCTGCCATCGGCCAAACGGAAGGTCGCATCGCTGACCTTCTGCACGACGCGTGCACTGGGTAGCGCGACGAACTGGTCCGGCCCCAGCGCCCATCGATCGAAGGTGCCGTCCATCACCGTCTTCACCACGAACCGTGTCTGGTAGAAGGTCAGCGCCGGTGCCTGCGCGGTGTGATGGACCACCGCATAGACGTGGTAGCCGGACTGGCCGCGCTGCAAGACATAGTGGTAATCCACCTGCAGCGGGAACAGCGCAGTGGCTGGCACGCGCACCCGCACATCGACCAGCGCCGGCGACTGCCGCACCACTTCGACCTTGGCCTCTCCCTCGCCCGGGCGGAAATAGCCCTTCGCCGGCGCAGTGGCGCCGGCCGGAAGATGCGCCACTTCGGCGTTGGCATCCCAGTACATCGCCTGGCGCGGGTCGTTGGCGAAGTCGTCGCCGTGTTCCTCATCGGCGGCCTTTGCCGCGGCCGCGCCAAGCTCATGGCAGTGCTGCGACCCATCGCACTGGCCGATGCGGCGCAGGCTGCCATCGTGCAGATCCACGCTCAAGGCGAGCTTGCCGTTGGTCAGCTCCAGCAGCCGCTCGTGGCGGACCCAGCGCACCGCGTCTGCCGCCATTGATGGCGGCGCGCAGACGCCCCACCCCATACCGATCAGCGCCAGGCTGGCGGGCCAACGATGCCGGGATTGCTTCATGACGGCATTCGTGCCTGGACACTGCGCATTCCTGCTCGAGCGAGTGAATCGATCGCGCTGACGGCATGCCCGGGCGCCAATGGCTGCGGACCTTCCGGCGAATGGATCTGGCCGCTTTGCAGTTCGGCTCCCTCATCGTTGCAACGTGCTTGGCTCATCCCACGACTTCTCTACGCAATACCGAGCCGCCGATCCTTTGCCTGCGCCGGGACATTCACAAATGATTTAAGCCGATGTTCTTATTCCTCTCCGGCGCGGACGCATCGGCAGTGCGAGCCGGATCACGCTGCGCGATCGATCACACGGCTCGTCACGGCGCGATACCGGCTTGCACCGTTTCCATCACCTGTTGCTTCAACTGCTGCACCGCCGGATCGCGCAGGCTGTCAGCGCGCCAGCCCAGCTCGATGGGATAGCGCGGCAACGCAATCGGGCACTCCACGCAACGCAGCGGGGTGCGCTGGGCCAGCGCAAGCGCAGCATGCCGGGGCAGCGTCGCCACGCAGTCGTCGCCTACCAGCAGATGCGGCAATGCCGCGAAGTGGGTGGTCGAGGCGCGAATCCGGCGCACGCGTTGCAAGGCCGTCAACGCCTCGTCGACCACGCCGATGAAGCCACCCGACGACACCAGGATGTGCTCACGGCGCAGATAGGCGTCCAGGTCCAGCGCAGCGCGCGGCGCTTGCCGGGGATCGAGCACGCAGGCGTAGTCGCCACTGCCGAGCAATTGCCGTCCCAGCGTGCGCGAGGTCACGCCACCGGCGGTCAGGCTCAGGTCGATTTCGCGA
>JAATFS010000476.1 GCA_015655035.1 Lysobacterales bacterium
AGCGAGTTTGGGCGCCGTCCCGGAAAAGGGGATAAATGCCGTCCTTGGCGAGGAGCGCAGGGGACCGGTGCGGCTTCATCGCGCCGACAGGCGCGAAAGCCCTTGATCTTGATCTTGCCCCACCCCAAAAAAAAGGAAAAACACCCCCGCCACAACAACACCGGCAAAACAGCAAACCTCACTCCCCACCCGGCCCCCGCAGCGCATCCCGCCCCACCGGCGGCGAATGCCAGATACGCCCCCATAACCTACCCAGCGCCTGACGCATCCCCCCACGCCCCGCCGCCCCACGGGAGCTCGCCCGAATCTGTCGCGGCGCAATCGCCTGCCAGCGCTCGGACTGGCGCCGCGCCACCGCGAAATTGAAGGTGTAGTCCGGCTCCAGCCCCATACGCAAATCGCTGAGCACCAGCTTGCCATCGACCACCCGCGCGCGCATGAAGCCACGATTGAACCAGCTCAGCCGCCGTACCGAATCCAGCTGCGCCGCCTCGGCCAGCGCCCGGACATCGCTCGAATACGCCTGGAACCGCATCGGCCCACGGTCGGCCACCAGTGAGCGCTCACCGACGACATAGCCATCCGGCGTCATCGCCACCACCTGCCACAGCAAGGTGGTGAACGGCATCGGCACCGAAAAACGGGGCGCATCCGCCAACTGCATGGCCGCCAGCGCGCGCTCGGCATCCCGCTCGACCCAGTGCTTGGCCAGCAATGACCATCCCAGATAGGCGCTGCTCAACGCCAAGCCCAATAGCAGCGCGGTCTGCGCCGCGCGGCGCGTACGCAGCCACCAGGCCGCCACGCAGGCCAGCAGCAGCCACAGCGTGTAGGCCGGATCGATGATGAACACGCTCGACCACATCGCCGGGGACGGTTGCAGCGGCCACCACAGCTGGGTTCCATACACCGTGAACGCGTCCAGCAACGGATGGGTGATCAATGCCAGCTGGATCGCCCAGAACCAGCGCCGCGGCGCCTCGGCCACGCGACCATCGCCGCATCGGCGAAACAGCCACCAGATCAGCCAGCCGACCCATGGCAGCACCAGCAGCGAATGACTGAAACTGCGATGCACCGTCATCCGCACTACCGGGTCGTCGGTCAACGGCAGCAACAGCAATGCATCCATATCCGGCAACGTCCCGAGTCCGGCACCGGCAAGCAGCGCCGCACGCCGATGCGCCGGCGGCGCGATCGCAGCGGCGACCGCAGCACCAAGAACGATCTGGGTCAGCGAATCCATCGCGCTACCGCGACCGCAGCCGCGCCGAAGCAGGCATCCGATAACGCCACGCTGCCAGCCCCGCGTACGCCAACGCCAACAGCACCAGGTTGCACAGCTCCACGCGGACCTCGCCCAGGCTGGCGCCCATCTGGTTCAGTCGCACCATCAGGTTGATGCCTGGCGTGGTCGGCAGCAGCGTGGCCAGCCATTGCAGCGCCGGCGGCATCAGCGTGGTTGGCCATGAAAGTCCGGAAAGAAAGAACAACACGATCGAGATCGCGGTGATGTACTGGAAAGCACGCTCGCGGCTGTCGAAGAAACTGCCCACGAACAGCGCAAAGGCGACCGTCGCGGCAATGAACAACGCCCCGCCCAGCAGTACGCCGGGCAGGTTCCCGCCACGCGGATAGTCCTGCATCCAACTGGTGAAACCGGCGTAGTAGAGCTGGCTCAGCACACCGATCAGCGCGAACGCGCAAGCAATCCCGGCCAGGCTCTTGCCGTCGAAGCGCAGGCGCCGCCCCAGCTGCTGACGACGCGTGCCCAGCAGCACGCCGATGCCGATCAACAGGGTCTGGTGCACGATCAGCTCGGCGACGCCGGGCACGATGCCGCTACCGTAGCCTTCGCGGGTATTGAACAGTGGCCGCTGCACCAGCGTCACCGGCAGCGCTGCCGGGGCTCCCATGAAACTGGCCTGGCGCACTGCGGCCTCGCGCGCGAATGCGGTGATCGCTTCGGCCAGACCGGTCAACACGCTGCTCGCGCGCCCCAGGTAGGCGCCGTCGCCCAGCAGTACCACCTGGCCACTGCGGCCGCGCAGGATGTCGCGCTGGAATCCTGCCGGGATCAGCACCACCGCTTCGGCGTTGCCCGCTTCCATCTGCGCCCGCCCGCGCGCCACCGAGGTTTCGACACCGGCCAGCCGCACCGCGCGTACCGCCTCGATGCGGCGCAGTAGTGTGCGACTGAGCGCGCTATGGTCCTCGTCGACCACCACCACCGGCAGGTTGCTGGCGACCTCGTGGCGATAGGCCACGGGATAGAAGAACGAGTACAGCACTACCGCGCCGATCATCGTGACCACCGCATAGCGATCACCCAGCACCGCACGCAGCGTGGCGATCAACTCGGCACGGAAACCCGTGCTCATGACGAGACCTTCGGCGCGATCCGACGCAGCAACAGCACCCCCACACCACCGGCCACCAGTGTGATCGCCACCAGCGTCAATAGCGGCGACAGCGATACCCGCGCCGGTGCGCCGACGAACCACTGCTGCATCTGCAACTGCACGTAGCCGGTCAGCGGCAGCAGATGGTTCCAGACACGGGTGAACAGCGGCGCATCGATGATCGGGAAGGTGGCGCCTGAGAACGCCAGCGAGGTACCGATGCCCAACCCAACCAGCGACAGCGCGGTGCCCATGTCGCGGCTCCCGGCGACGAACAGCAACGCGATCCCGGCGCTGCTGAGGTTGAGCAGCAACTGGCCCAGCACCAGCAGCAACCAGCTGCCGGCCACGCCATCCCCGCGCACGCCGGCCAGGTAGACGATGCCCAGCACACCGTACAGCGAGAACAGCAACACGTACGGCGCCAGCTTGCCGCACAGCGCCGGCCACAGGCCTGGCGCCAACCACTGCGCCAGCGTTGCATCGCGCAGCTCGCGGCCCAGCGCACCGGTCATCGCCAGCGTCGCCACCAGCGACAGCAGCGCCGGAAAGATCAGCGACAACAGGAACAGCTCGTAGCTGCGCGCGGGGTTGTAGAGGATGTTGGATTGCACCGCCACCGGCGCGGCACGCACCTTGGTCGGTCCGCGTTGCAGCGCCACCTGTTCGGTCATCAGCCGCGCGTTGAACGCGGTCACCGCTTCGGCGATGTCGCGCATGGCCGACTGCCCGGAAGCCAGGTAGCTGGCGTTGTAGTAGGCAATCACGGTGCCGGCCTCGGCACGGCGCAGCTGACGGGTCACGTCGCGCGGGATCAACACCACTGCGTTCACCTGCAACGCCCGCGCCTGCGCCATCGCCTCCGGCAAGCTGGCCGGGCGGGTGGCGATGGCAACGCCGGGACTGGCGTCGAGCATGCGCAGCAGGTGGCGGCTATCCGGGCTGTTGTCCAGGTCGACCACCGCGATCGGCAGATCGCGCATCACTGAAGCGGAAAACATCCACGCCATCACCACCAGCATCGCCAGCGGCAGCACCGTCACCAGCGCCAGCTCCCAGCGATTGCCGCGCAGGTAGCGCCACTCCCGGCGCCACGCGCCGCCTACGCCGCGCTGGTTCAGCGCTGCGGCCATGCGAACAGCACGCTCATGCCCGGACGGAAGCCGGGCACGCGCTGCGCCGGGCGTACCCGCACCTCGAAGCTGCGCACGTCGTAGCCGGCGGATTGGCGGGTGCTACGCCAGGTGGCGTAGTCGCCGGCCGGGTTGATGAAGTACACCTGGAATTCGACCTCGCGGTCTTCGAGCGCGGGAATCTTGCCGCGCAAGCGGCTGCCGATCTTCAAGCTGCCGAACTGGTCCTCGCGCAGGTTGAGCGCCACCCACATGCGCCCGACATCGACCAGGGTGAATACCGGGTAGCCGGCCGGCACCAGTTCGCCCAGGTCGGCCATGCGCTTGCCGATCTCGCCCGCCAGCGGCGCGCGCCCCAAAATCTCCTCCTTGGCAGCGTCCACTTCGGCGACCGCACCCTGCGCCTGCCGCACCTGTGCCTGCGCAGCATTCTTGTCCTCGCTGCGGGCACCGGCCAGGGCCTGGTCGTACTGCGCACGCGCCGCAGCCGCCTGCGCATCGGCGCTGCGCTGCTGCGCCAGCGCCTCGTCGCGTTTCTGCCGCGTCACCACGCCTTCGGCAAACAGATTGGATACGCGCTCATAGGTCGTACGCGCCAGCTCCGCCCCGGCCTCGGCACGCTGCCAATTGGCCTTCGCGGCACGGATATCCTCGCTGCGCGCGCCGACCTCGGCCTTGTCGGCGACCGCTTGCGCGGCGTCCAGCGCCGAACGCGCCTGCCGCTCCTTGGCCAGCACCTCGGGACTGTCGAGCTCGAACAGCACCTGCCCGGGCTTGACCGCATCGCCTTCGCTCACCTGCAACTTGGCCACTCGCGCGGTGATCTTGGCGGCGACGTTGACGCTGTCGGCATCGGCCATGCCCTGCACCAGTCCCTGCGGGCTGCGGAACGCCAGCCATAGCCCCAACGCAACCACCACGATCGCAGCCAGCAGCAGGAACGGACCGAAGCGACGCTTGCCGGAAGCCGGCGGTGGCGCAGCCGACGCCGAAGCGTCCGGACGTAGCGAATCACTCATGAATCAGCACCTTGTCCGCACGTCGGCGGAATTCTTCGAATCGATCGATCTGGCCGCTGACTTCCAGTAGTTGGGCCAGTGCCACGTCGTATTGATAGGCCGCCTGCGCGCGCTCGATGCGGGCGCTGCCCAGGCCCAGCCGCGCATCGATCACGTCCAGCGAGGTCGCCTGGCCTTCGCGGAACGACAGCGCCTGTAGACGCAGGTTCTCGTCGGCCTGGGCGATACTGCTGTCCAGCAACAGGTATTGCTGGCGCGCGGTTTCCAGCTCGTTCCAGGCCTTGCGCACGCCCAGCAGCACCTGGTTCTGCGCCTCGCGCAGGCCGGCTTCGGCCTGGTCCTGCTGCTGGCGCGCCGCGCTCAGTTGCAACGGCCGCATGCTCGGCGACAGGAAGGTGTAGCGCAAGCCGATGCCGAACGCCCAGTCCGATTCGGTGAGCAAGGCATCTTCACGCTTGAAATCGTATTGGCCGAACAGGTACAGCTGCGGCTTGAACTTGGCCTTTTGCACGCGCACGCCCTGCTCGGCCTGCGCGATCAACGCGCGCAGGCGCTCGATCTGCGGATGGCGATTCAGCGCGACCTGCTCGAATTCCTCCCGCGTCCCCACCGGCGTACTGCTCACGAACAACGGGGTGGTCGGCTGCACCATGCCGCCACTGCGCAACAGCGTGGACAACGCCGATTGCAGCGTCGCCAGGTCGTAGCCGGCTTTCTGGTACTCGCGCTCGCTCTTGTCGCGCGCCACCGTGGCTTGCAAGCGCTGCGCACGCGTGGCGAAACCCTCGCGTTCCAGCGCGCCGGCATCGTCCAGATGCCGTTGCAGGCCGTCACGCACGTCTTCGCGCACCTGCAATGCCTGCTCGGCCAGCTGCTGGCCAAAATAGGCCTGCACAAGTTGAAGCGACAGCGACTGCCGCTGATCCTCGCGCTCGGCATTGGCCTGGCGCGTCGCCGCTTCCGCCGCGCCCTGCGCCGCCTGGATTTTGCCGCCGCTGTACAACGGCATGGTCGCGGTCACGATCGGCCGCGTGCGCCAGTCGCGCTGCTCGAACACCAGCGGCGAATCGATGCCGAACTGTCCGGCCAGCGGCTCCAGCGCCCCCAGCGGCAGCGACAAGGTCTTCTGGAATTCCATCCGGCGCACTTCACCGGTGATCTCCGGCAGGCGCAGATAGTGCGTGGCGTCCTGTAAATCCTGCTTGCCGCGCACGTTGGCATCGGCGGCGGCCAATGCATCGGACACCTGCAACAGGCGCTCTTGCGCCTGCACATAGCTCAGCGGGGGCACCTGTTGCTGCGCTGCCGCCGGAAGTGCGAGCAGCAGCAGCCATCCAACCGCGTGGGCGGGCAATCGTCGCGCAGTGAAGCTATTCCAACGTACCGTCATTCACACTCCTGAAGGACCACACTACAAGGGCTTGCGCCCTCCCAGGCGTCACCTCGGGGAGTAGACAACAAAACCGCGTGATTGACCATGCATGCGGATCATGCGGCCTGGGACAACGACGCCTGCAGCCGGATCAACACGCGCTCGTGCGACAGCAGGCTCAGGCTGCCGTCGGCTTCCTCGCAGAACGCGGTGAGGCTTTCCACCCAGTCGCCGGTGTTGGCGTACACCAGGCCTTCGCGCTGGCACAGTGCGGCGCGATGGATATGCCCGCAGACGATGCCGTCCAGGCCCCGCCGGCGAACATCCGCCAGGCCGGCGCCGACGAAGCGTTCGACATAGTGCTCGGCCGCGCTGCTGCGACGCTTGAGGTATTCGGCCAGCGACCAGTAGCGCAGGCCCAGGCGCCGACGCAGCCGGTTGGTCAGGCGATTGCCGGTGAGTATCCGGTAATACAGCCAGTCGCCCACCGCGTACTGCGCGGCCCGGGCGAAGCGGCGCATGCCCGCGCCGGCCGGGACGCCGCTCGCACCCGGATCGGCAGTCCCCGCTGCGGTGGCCGGCACCGGCAGCGACCAGCGCGTGATCGCGTCGTAGTCGTCGCCGTGCGTTACCAGCAACCGGCGGCCATCGAGCAAGGTGTGGATGCTGCGCCGGCGCACCTGCATCGCCGGCATCGCCAACCCGCAGAAGCGCCGTATCGCGCGATCATGATTGCCCGGCACGTAGATGATCTCGGTGCCACGGCGCGCATGCGCGTGCAAGGCCTCGACCACCCGCTGATGTGCGGCGTCCCAGACCGCGCGTCGCTGCGACATCCACCACAGGTCGACGATGTCGCCCACCAGATAGAGCGTGCGGCAGCGTTGGCGTTCCAGGAAATCGGCGATCTCCGCAGCATGGCAATGACGCGAGCCCAGGTGCAGATCGGAGATGAACAGTGCGCGCTTGTTCGGATCGGGCAGCGTATGAAGGCTCATGCCGGTAGCTCCCTGGGTCGTTACAGCGGGGGAATCGTTGCAGCGGCGGGGCGAATTCGACTGCCAGGCAGGCGTCGCACCCGCTCGACCCGCAGATTCTCGCGCGACGCTGCGACATCGTCATGGCAAAACGGCGACAATCGCGTGACTGCGGGCACCCCAACGAATTTACCCGGCCAGCCCTATTCACAGGCAAAATGCAGCCTGCCCCGGGGCCGTGTATCATGCGCGCCCATCTTTTCATCCGAATCAAAGGATATAAGCCTGATGTCCAGCTACCTGTTCACCTCCGAATCGGTCTCCGAAGGCCATCCGGACAAGATCGCCGACCAGATCTCCGACGCCGTACTGGACGCGATCCTGGCTCAGGACAAGCGTGCCCGCGTGGCCTGCGAGACGCTGGTCAAGACCGGCGTGGCGATCGTTGCCGGTGAAGTGACCACCAGCGCCTGGATCGACCTGGAAGCGCTGACCCGCAAAGTGATCCTGGACATCGGCTACAACAGCTCGGAGGTCGGCTTCGACGGCGAGACCTGCGGCGTGCTGAACCTGATCGGCAAGCAGTCGCCGGACATCAACCAGGGCGTGGACCGCAAGAACCCGGAAGACCAGGGCGCCGGCGACCAGGGCCTGATGTTCGGCTATGCGACGAACGAGACGAAGGACATGATGCCGGCGGCGATCTACTACTCGCACCGCCTGGTCGAGCAGCAGGCCAAGGTGCGCAAGAAGAAGAACTCGCCACTGCCGTGGCTGCGCCCGGACGCCAAGAGCCAGGTCACCCTGCGCTACGAGCACGGCGTCGCCACCGCGATCGACGCCGTGGTGCTGTCGACCCAGCATGACCCGGACGTCAAGCAGAAAGACCTGATCGAGGCCGTGCGCGAGTACATCCTCAAGCCAGTGCTGCCGGCCAAGTGGCTGCACAAGGGCACCAAGTTCCA
>JAATFS010000367.1 GCA_015655035.1 Lysobacterales bacterium
GCGGGGCAGGGCGATTACGAAGAATATGTGTCCGACCCGGCCAAGCCGGTACCATTCGTGCCGCGACCGGTGCATTTCGGCGATCGCGACATGTGGACCACCTGGCTGGTGCAGGACCAGCGCTTCGTCGATGGTCGCCCGGATGTGCTGACCTTCGTCAGCGAGCCACTGACCTCGCCGTTGAGCATTGCGGGCGCGCCGGAAGTGAACCTGCACGCCTCAAGCAGTGGCAGCGATAGCGACTGGGTGGTGAAGTTGATTGATGTCTATCCGGACGAGATGGCATCGGACCCCAAAATGGGTGGCTATGAGTTGCCGGTGTCGCTGGCGATCTTCCGTGGCCGCTACCGCGAGAGCTTCGAGGCCGCCAAGCCGATCGTCGCCAACCAGCCGTTGCCTTACCGTTTTGGTCTGCCGACCGCCAACCACACCTTCCAGCGTGGGCACCGGATAATGGTGCAGGTGCAATCAAGCTTGTTTCCGCTGTACGACCGCAACCCGCAGACGTTCGTGCCGAACATCTATTTCGCCAAGCCCGGCGACTACCAGAAGGCCACCCAGCGGATCTGGCACACACCGCAGCAGGCGAGTTTCATTTCGCTGCCAGTGCGGTAGGGGGGCGGGAGCGATCTCTGCATTTCCGGAGGTCGCCTTTTCGGCGAGAAACACGATCCCGGCCTTTTGCGCGGGCTGTATCTCAATCGCCGCCCCTGCCGGCAGGCCGATGCGAAGGGTCAGGCAAGCAGACACAAAAAAGCCCGGAAAACTCGCGTTTTCCAGGCTTCTTGTGACCTTGAAACTGGTCGGGGAGACAGGATTCGAACCTGCGACCTCTACGTCCCGAACGTAGCGCTCTACCAGACTGAGCTACACCCCGAAGGAGCCGTGCATGATACAGAGCAAATCACACCTCGGCAAGTTTGTTTCCAAAAAATTTCACTGGCGGCTGTCGCGTGCGCTCTGCTCGCGCGCTTCGAACCACATGCCATTGAGGATGGCAGCCAGCGAGGCCAGTCCGGCCCCCAGAATCCACGCGAAGTACCACATGGGCAATCTCCTTTGAGAGGGGTTGGTCGAAATCAGTAAGCGTTCGGGTTTTCGCTCATCTCGGTGGCGGTGGTCTTGCCCTTGAGGACGCGGTACACCCAGGTGGTGTAAGCGAGGATGATCGGCAGGAACACCACTGTTGCCAGCAGCATGATCCACAGGGTCAGGTGGCTGCTGGAGGCATCCCAGAGCGTGAGGCTGGAGTTCGGCTGGCTGGAGGACGGCAGCAGGAACGGGAAGATCGCAAAGCCTACCGTCAGGATGATGCCGGCAATGGCGGTACCCGAAGCGATGAAGGCCAGTCCGCCCCGGCGCAGTCGCAGCAATACCGCGCTGAACAGCAATCCAGCCAGGCCCACGATCGGCGCGATCAGGGTGGCGGGCATGGTTTCGTAGTTATGGGTCCAGCCGCCGGTCGCGGCGATCACGGCGGTCTTCAGCAACGGGTTGCTGGCTGCATCGGTTGCCTGGGGAGAAGTGACCTCATAACCGGGCAGGCCCAGCGCCACCCAGGCACCGCCCAGCGCGAACAGCACGAAGGCAAGGGCGCCTGCGATGCTGCCATAGCGGGCGGCCCGTTCGGCCACCGGCCCGTCGGTCTTGATCACCAGCATCGCCGCACCGTGAGCCACCAGCATGGTCACGCTGAGCAGGCCGGCCAGCAATGCGAATGGCATCAGCAGGCCGAAGAAACTGCCGGTATAGAAGATGCGCATGCTGTCGTCGAAATGGAACGGCACGCCCAGCACCACGTTGCCGACCGCCACGCCCATGATCAGCGCCGGGATGAAGCCGCCGATGAACAGCGCCCAGTCCCAGCCGTTGCGCCAGCGCTGGCCGGGCAGCTTGCCCCGGTACTTAAACCCGACCGGGCGCAGGATCAGCGCGAACAGGATCACGAACATCGCCAGGTAGAAGCCGGAAAAGCTGACCGCGTACAGCGGCGGCCAGGCGGCGAAGATCGCGCCGCCGCCGAGTACCAGCCACACCTGGTTGCCTTCCCAGACCGGGCCGATGGTGTTGACCACCAGCCGGCGTTCGGCGTCGTTGCGGGCCACGAACGGCAGCAAGGTGCCGACGCCGAGGTCGAATCCGTCCATCACTGCGAAACCGATCAGCAGGATGCCGAGCAACAGCCACCAGATCACGCGTAGCGTGGTGTAGTCCAATGCAATGAATTCCATGGGTGTTCTCTCCTGCCTTACGGTTGGCTACCGGCCAGCGCGTCGGCGCTGAGCGGGGCAGTGGGCGACGAGGGCGCTTGCAGCGACGGGAACAGCGCGTCCGGTCCCTTGCCAATGGCCTTGAGCATCAGCTTGATCTCGATGACCAGCAGCACGGTGTACAGCGCGATGAAGCCGCACAGCGACAGCAGGATCTGGTGCAGGGCCAGGCCGGAGGCGGCGTAGAACGTAGGCAGCACGCCTTCTACCGCCCACGGCTGACGGCCATACTCGGCGACGTACCAGCCGCATTCGATCGCGATCCATGGTGCCGGCAGCGACCACAGCGCCAGCTTCAGGAACCAGCGCTTGTCCTGGAAGTTGTGCTTGCAGGAGAGCCAGAACGACGCTGCGAAGAACGCGATCAGGTAAAAGCCCAGCCCGGCCATGATCCGGAACGTCCAGAACAGCGGCATCACTCGCGGAACCGTGTCCATTGCCGCCTGTGCGATCTGTTCCGGCGTGGCCTCGAGGATGTCGTCGCGGTAGCGCTTGAGCAGCAGGCCATGCCCCAGGTCCTGCCAATGGCGCTCGAACACTTCGCGTGCCTCGACATCGTTCTTGTCGGCGCGCAAGCGTTCCAGTGCGCCATAGGCGATCTGGCCTCCGCGCACGCGGTGCTCGGCGCGCTCGACCAGTTCCAGGATGCCTGGGATCGGCTTGTCCAGCGAACGCGTGGCGATAAGACCCATCAGGTAGGGCACCTTGATCGCGTAGTCATTGCTGTGGGTCGCCTGGTTGGGGATGCCGAAGGCGGTAAAGTCGGCCGGGGCGGCCTCGGTTTCCCACATCGCCTCGATCGCGGCGAGCTTCATCTTCTGGTGTTCGTTGGCGGCGTAGCCGCTTTCGTCGCCCAGCACCACCACCGACAGCGAAGACAGCAGACCGAACGCGGCGGCGACCGCGAACGAACGCCGGGCCAGCTCATGGTGCTTGTTGCGCAGCAGATAGAACGCGCTGATCGACATCACGAATACCGCGCCAGTGACGTAGCCGGCACTGACGGTGTGCACGAACTTGGCCTGCGCCACCGGGTTGAACAGCACCGCGACGAAATCGACCACTTCCATGCGCATGGTGTCCGGATTGAACACCGCACCGGTCGGGTTCTGCATCCAGCCGTTGGCAATCAGTATCCACAGTGCCGATAGGTTGGTGCCCAGTGCCATCAGCCAGGTCACGGTGAGGTGCTGTACCCGTGACAGCCGCCCCCAGCCGAAGAAGAACAGGCCGATGAAGGTCGCCTCCAGGAAGAACGCCATCAGCCCTTCGATCGCCAGCGGCGCCCCGAAGATGTCGCCGACGTAGTGGCTGTAGTAGGACCAGTTCATGCCGAACTGGAATTCCATCACGATGCCGGTACCGACACCCATGGCGAAGTTGATGCCGAACAGGGTGCCCCAGAAGATCGTCATGCGCCGCCAGACCTCCTTTCCGGTCATGACGTAGACGCTCTCCATGATCGCGATCATGAAGGACAGTCCTAGGGTGAGAGGGACGAACAGGAAGTGGTACATCGCGGTCAGTGCGAACTGCAGCCGCGACAGTTCTACGACTGTCGAGTCGATCATGGCTGTTGCTACCTACGTTGGGTTTTTGGGAGGCTGGGCCGAATGATCTGCGCGTGCCCCGCATCTGGCGTTGATCCAGATCAATGCGTTGCAAAAGGCAAATGCCAACTATGACGGGCCTGTCACGAGGTCCACGGCCTACAATCCTTGGCCTTCCCGTCTGTCGAGAGCGATTTGAGTCCCCCCGTAGCGCCCCCCGCTGCCGATACCCTTGAACTGCGGCGCCAACGCACGCGGTGGCTGGCCTCCCTGGCGGCGCCGGCCGCACGTGCGCAGCGCCTGGCGGCGATCGCGATCTCCCTGTCGGGCGTGCTGCTGATAGGGCAGGCGGCGGCGATCGCCTGGCTGATCCAGGCCGTGATCGTGCTGCACCGGCCGCTGGCCGGCATGCTGCCGATAGTCGCTGGCCTGACAGCGGCGTTGCTGGGACGGGCCCTGTTGTCGGCATGGGCGCAATCGCTGGCGGGCGAGGTGGCCGATACCGCCAAGCGCGAGCTGCGTGGCCAGGTCTATCGGCGCCTGCTCGGGCAGGGACCGCTGTGGTTGCGCCAGCGACGCACCGGCGAGCTTGGCGAGTTGATGCTGACCCATGGCGACGCGCTGGAGGGGTACTTCGTCGGATATCAGTTGGCCCGTACCGAGATGGTGGCGGTGCCATTGCTGATCCTGGCGGCGATCTTCTCGGTGGACTGGATCGTGGCCCTGGTACTGCTCTGCACTGCGCCATTGATCCCGTTCTTCATGATGCTGGTCGGCTGGGGCGCCGAAGCGGCCGGCCGCCGCCAGCTGGGCGAAATGGCACGCATGGGCGGGCACTTCGCCGACCGCTTGAAGGGCCTGGGGCTGCTGCGGCTGTACGGACGCGGCGAGGCGGAACTGGCCGGTATCGCCCAGGCGGCCGAAGGGGTGCGCGAGGGCAGTCTCAAAGTGTTGCGGATCGCGTTCCTGTCCTCGACCGTGCTGGAATTCTTTGCCTCGGTGAGCGTCGCGATGGTGGCGCTGTACCTGGGCCTGAGCTACCTGGGCCTGATCCATCTGCATACCCCCGGGCCGACGCTGGGAGTCGGCGTGTTCTGCCTGCTGTTGGCGCCGGAATTCTTTGCGCCGTTACGGCGGCTGGCGGCGCATTATCACGATCGCGCCAACGCGTTGGCGGCAGTCGCCGAGACCGAACGTCTACTGGAAGGATTGCCCGAGACGGTAACGGTGATGACGTCGGCCACGCCGCCCGCGCGTGCGCTGGAAATCAGCGACGAACGTGCGCCGCTGTTGCAGGTGCGGCAGCTGAGCCTGCGCCCCCGCGGTGCCCGCGCCGACGTGCTGCGTGAGGTCTCGTTCGATCTCGAGTCCGGCCGCCGGCTGGCGCTGGTAGGACCCAGCGGCAGCGGCAAAAGCACGTTGCTCGAGGCACTGGCAGGCTGGTTGCCGCCAGAGCATGGCGAGTGGGTGCTGCGGCCCGGCGTGCGCGTCGGCTATGCCGGACAGCGGCCCTATCTGTTCCACGGCAGCATTGCCGACAATCTGCGCATGGCCGATCCCCAGGCCAGCGATGCCCGGCTTCGCGCAGTGGCGGAAGCGGCGCAGGTCATGCGCTTCGTCGAGCAATTGCCGGAGGGTCTGAACACCGTGATCGGCGAGCGCGGATTCGGCCTGTCCGGCGGCGAGGCGCGCCGGATCGCACTGGCGCGCTTGCTGCTGCGCGAGCCGGAGCTGCTGTTGCTCGACGAGCCCACCGCCTTTCTCGATCCGGAGACCGAGGCCGAACTGTTGCGCACCCTCGGCGGGTATGCGCGTGGCCGCAGCGTGATCCTGGCCACCCACAGTCAACAGGCCATGGCCTGGGCCGACGCCATCATCGAGTTGCCGAGCATTGCGGCGCCGCAATGCGAGGACATCGACGCATGAACGATTCTTCCGTACCCGGCTTGCGCGACGTCTTCCGTCGGCACTCCTCGCGATTGCTGCTATCGGCACTGCTGGTCACGCTCACGATGCTGGCTGGCATCGGCCTGCTCGGGGTATCCGGCGGCTTCCTGACCGCCGCCGCACTGGCCGGTGTCGCCGGCATGGCCAGCGGCTTCAATTTCTTCTCGCCATCGGCCGGCATTCGCGCGCTGACGCTGGTGCGGATCGTGTCGCGTTACGGCGAGAAACTGATCGGCCACGATGCCACGTTGCGCATCGCCCGCGACCTGCGGGTGTGGTTCTTCCGGCGCGCGTTGCCGCTTGCGCCAGGCCGGTTGTCTGCCTCGCGTACCGGCGAGCTATTGGCGCGGTTGATGTCCGACATCGGCGAGGTCGATGGCCTGACCGTGCGTGCCTTGGCGCCGCTGGCCGGGTTGCTGGGGATAGGCGTGGCCGGTGTGGCGGCAGCCGCATGGATCTATTGGCCGGCAGCGGTGTTGATCGCGTCGTTGGGCGTGGCGATCGGCGTGCTGGTGCCATGGCAGGTGGCGCGTGGCGGGCAGGCGCGCGAACAGCTGCGGGCGGCGCAACGCACCACCCTGCGCACGGCAGCGTTTGAAGGCCTTGAAGGTGCGGCCGACCTGGCGGCGGTGCATGGCGAAGGCGCGTGGATCGCAGGCGTGGACGCGGCGGCGCTGGCGGTCAGCCACGGCGATCGACGCCAGCGCCGCACGTTGATCGCCGGTGGTCTCTGGCATTCGTTGTGCGGCGGCGCAGGCCTGGTGGCGATGCTGTGGCTGGGCTTGTCGGCGGCAGAGCGCGGTGTGCTCGACCCCACACTGGCGGCCACGCTGGTGTTCCTGACCCTGGCCTTGCTGGAGGTATGGGCTGGCGCTGGCCTGGCGTGGCAGGCGTTACAGGCCGGGCGAGTGGCGGCGCGGCGCTTGCAGGCGATCGTCGAGCAAGCGCCGGCGGTGGCGGACCCCGCGCGCAGCGTATCGCCGCCGCGCCAGGGCGAGCTACGGCTGGAGGGCGTGGACTTCAGCTGGCCGGATAGCGGGCGTACGGTGTTGCGCGGATTGGATCTGCAGCTCGCGCCCGGCGAGCGGATCGCCATCGGCGGCGACAGCGGCAGCGGCAAGACCACGCTGTCGGCACTGATCCTGCGATTGTGGGATCCGGCGTGCGGACAGGTCAGCTATGGCGGCGTGGACCTGCGCGAGATGGCGCAGGCGCAATGGCATCGCCGGATCGCGTGGTTGCCGCAGAACGCGCCAGTGTTTGCCGGCAGCATTCGCGAGAATCTGGCCATCGGCGATCCGGATGCCGACGACGCCGTGATGTGGCAGGTGCTTGAGCAGGTGCGCTTGCGGCCGTGGGCTACCGCCCAGGGCGGGCTCGATGCATGGGTCGGCGAGAACGGCGCCACCATGTCGGCCGGGCAGGCACGCCGACTTGCGCTGGCGCGCGCGCTGCTGCGCGATGCGCCGATCATGCTGCTCGACGAGCCGACCGAAGGCCTGGACGTGGATACGGCACAGGCACTGTTGCTCGATCTGGCGCAGGCACTGGGGCAGCGCAGCCTGTTGATGATCAGTCACGATGACTTGCCCGAAGGCGTGGTGCATCGCCGCTATCGGTTGCGCGATGGACAACTGCTGGCGGTGGAGGCAGCGGGATCGAGTTGATAGCTAGTCGGCGAGCCTCCGGCACCGCAGCTAGCCACAACGATTTCGATACCTCTACGACAGGTCCAGGAACCCCCGGATTGCCGGGCCGAAGCGCGCGAAATCCACCAGGAACGCATCGTGTCCCTGCGGCGAATCCAGGCCAAGGAACTGCGCGTCGGCGCCGCCGGCACGCAGGCCGTCGGCAATCTGCTGCTGCTGTTGCACCGGGAACAGGATGTCGGTGTTGGCACCGATCGCCAGTGCGCGCTCGACCGTGATCAGCGCCAGCCCTGCCATGACATCGCCATCGGCGTATTCGGCCAGGTCGAACCAGTCCATCGAGCGGCTCAGGTATAGATAGCAGTTCGGATCGAAGAAGCGCACGAAGCGGCGCGCGTGGCCTTCGAGGTAGCTTTCCACCTGGAATTCCAGTCCGAACGGATCTTCGTCGGTCTGGTCCGAGTCCAGCCGGACGCGGCCGAAGCGGCCATCCCATTCCAGCGCCGAGCGGTAGGTGATCACGCCAAGCTTGCGCGCCATGCGCATGCCCGATTCGGGATAGCGCTGTTCGTCGTAATGACCGCCGTTCCAGTTGGGGTCCAGCCGGATCGCTTCGCGTTGTAGCGAGCGGATCGCAATCGAGAACGGCAACGCCTGCGCACTGCCGGAAATGTTGATGTGGCTACGGGCAATGCCGGGATGGCGCAACAACAATGCCAAGGCGGTCATGCCGCCCATCGAATTGCCGATCAGGCATGCCAGCTGGCCGATGCCCAGCGCACGCACTACGTCGGCCGCTGCATCGGCGATATCCTCGATCGACAGCTCGGGAAAGTCGAGCCGATAGAGCGCACCGGTGACGGTGTCTATCGACGCCGGCCCGGTAGAGCCTTTGCAACTGCCAAGCGAGTTCACACAGATGACGAACCAGCGATCGGTATCGATGGGTTTGCCGGCGCCGATCATCGCTTCCCACCAGCCGGTTTCCGGATTGCCCGCATTGGCAGCGGCATGCGCATTCGGCGACAGGCCGGTGACGATCAGTACCGCGTTGCCGGCATCGGCATCTAGGCGGCCCCAGGTTTCGTAGGCAACGTGGGCGCCTTGGAGGCTGCCGCCGCGCTTCATGGGGAACGGCGAGGGCAGAAGGTGGTAGAGGCTGCCGGGGGGAATGAATTCGCTCATCCGCGAATTCTAGCCGGATGATCGTGTCCGAGTGGGTGGGTAACGGAACGAGTGCGCCGGCCATGGTCCCCGCGCATGCGAAAGATTTCCGCTGTCCTGTGTTCTTCTGCCGCTTGTGGGAGAAACTGCCCGAACGACGGGTGAGGGCGGCTCTAGCGGCCCAGCACCAACTGCACGGGCTTGCTCGCCGGCAGGCTCAGCGTTACCGGCGCGGACTCCACGTCGCCTTCCTGCTTCATCGCATTACCGCTATTGGACAGGCGCGCAACCACCTCGACCTCGCTCAACGCCGACAACTTCTGAGTCGGCATCGGGCTGTCACTGTCGTCCAGGATTACTCGTAGCGGCAGGTCCCGCACGGCGTGTTTCTCGACCGCAACCGGCATCGGCGCTCCGCCGGGCACGCGCGCAATCACGAAGACGCTGGCGTCGTCGTGCAAGTGCATGTGCGCGGCGAACGTCGGGTCCAGCGACACTGCTACGGTCAGCTTCTGATCGGCTACGGTCGGGCTGTCGAGCTCGGACAGCCCGGCTTCCTTGCGCGCCAGGTTGATCTGTTGCAGCAGGCTGCCGCGCGTGGCAGCGTCGACCTGGTCGAGCAATGGCCGCCAGGTGTCTGCTGCGGCTGCGGGCTGGCCAGCCTGGCGCTGCGCCATGCCGACGAACCAGCGTGCCCGCTGGTGCGCGGGTTGCATGGTGAGGGCGTGTTGCAGCATCTGTACCGCCGTGGCGTCCAGGCGACGGTCGGCGGCGGCGAGCATGCGCGCCTGCGCGGCGGCGACAAGCACTTCGGGGTCGTCCGGCTGCCGTTTGACGGCCTCGGCGAAGGCGTCGCGAGCCTCGGCGAATTTCTCTTCGCTGGCCAACGAGCGGCCGAGCAGTAACCAGCCTTCGGCCTGGTCGGGATGACGCTTGAGTGCGTCGCGCAGTTGCGCGATCGCCTCGTCCAGGGTGCGGGGCGCGGCCTGCGCGCCTGCCTGCGGTTCGATCGCGGCCGGGGTGCCCACGCATTGATACAGCGCCAGCGCGCTGGCAGCCAGCAATGCCAGGGCGATGACGGTGGTCTTGCGTGAGCCGCGCCACAGCGGCGCGAGCACCGGCGCCAGAGTCAGCAGGGTCAACAGCACGGCGCAAACGACGAACGTGGTCATCACCATTCCTGGCCGTCGTCGCTGGTGCGGGGCGCGGCCGGGCGACGGCGTACCACGCGGATCACCACCAGGCCGCCGAGCAGCAGCAATAGCAGCGGGCCGAACCATAGCAGCCAGGTGCGCGATTCCAGCTGCGGGCGGTACAGCACGAACTCGCCGTAGCGATCGACCAGGAAGCGCTTGATCTGAGCATCGCTGTTGCCCTGCTGCATCAGCGTCAGGACCTCGCGCCGGAGGTCGTGGGCAATCTGCGCATTGGAATCGGCCAGCGACTGATTCTGGCACTGCACGCAGCGCAATTCCGCTGTCAGTGCATGGAAGCGCGCTTCCTCGGTCGCACTACGGTATTGCAGTGGCGATGGATCGCCTGACGGCTGCGCGCAGGCCAACAGCGGGCAGAGCAGCAGCGTCAGCAGCCAGGCGAGTTTCATTGCGCGGCGTGGAGGGCCGCAGTGCTGGCGGTCGGGCGCTCGATCTTCAGCAATTCAGGAATCAGTTCCTGCTGGATGATCGCCTCGGTCAGCATGCCGCTGTGCTTCCAGCGCACGATGCCCTGGGCATCGACCAGGAAGGTTTCCGGTGCCGCCGCGATGCCCCAATCGATGGCGGTGCGTCCATCCTGGTCGGCGAGTACCAGGAAATAGGGATTGCCGAGCTGTTCGAGCCAGTGCAGGGCGTCGCTGCGTTCGTCCTTCCAGTTGTAGCCGATCACGCGCACGCGCTTGGTCAGGGCGAAACGGCTTAGGATCGGGTGCTCTTCCCGGCAGGCCGGGCACCAACTGCCCCAGACGTTGAGGATGTAGGGCGCGCCACGCAGGTCGCGCGCGTGCGCGCGTACGGACGGATCGTGCAGCAGCGGCAGTTCGAATTCCGGCGCTGGCTTGCCGATCAATGCCGACGGCAGGCTGTCTCGGTCGGGCTGCCCCGAGCGCTTCACCGCATAGATCAGCAGCCCGGCCAAGCCGAGGAACAGCAGGGTGCCCGCGATCAAGGCCGCAGTGGGAAGGCGGCGGGGGCGTGATTCAGACATCGATGTTCTCCGGAATACGTCGAAAGCGCCGATCGGCGGCGGTGACCAGGCCACCCATTGCCATCAGCAGGGCGCCGAGCCAGATCCAGCGCACGAACGGCTTTGAATGTACGCGTACAGCCCAGGCATCGTGGCCGAGCGGTTCGCCCAAGGCAATGTAGACATCCCCGAACAGGCCCGCGTGAATGCCCGCCTCGGTCAGGGATTGCCCGCCGCTGGCATAGCGGCGCTTTTCCGGCTGTAGTGAGGCAAGCGCATGGTCATCGCGCAGTACCTGCATATGGGCACGGTCGGAAAGATAGTTCGGTCCTTGGATCTCTTCCAGCCCGTCGAAGCGGATCTCGTAGCGGCCCAGCGACAGCGATTGCCCAGGTGCCAGCGCGACCTCGCGTTGCAGACTCAGCGATTCGACCAGCAGCGCGCCGGCCAGGAACACGGCCAGCCCCAGGTGCGCCAGCATCATGCCGGTCATCTCGGCGGTGAAGCGACGCCCCTGCGCGTGCCATCTGCTCAAGGCGAAGCGCAGTGTGCCGAGCAGCACCCAGGCCGCCGCGAGTACGCCAAGTGCTGCCTTGAGCCGGCCTTGCGGCGCGATGAACCAGGCTGCCGCTGCGCCGACCAGTGCCAGCACCGCCCAGGGCGCCAGCATCGCCAACGGCCGCGAGGCCTGGTCGCGCTGCCAGCGCATCAACGGACCCAGCGGCAGCAGCGCCACCAGCGGCGCCATCAGGATCACGAACAGCGTGCCGAAATAAGGCGGGCCGACCGACAGCTTGCCCAGGTCCAGCGCGTCGGCCAGCAACGGATACAGCGTGCCTAGCAGCACCATCGCGCAGGCGCAGGTCAGCAGCAGGTTGTTGAGCAACAGCACGGTCTCGCGCGAGGTGGCGGCGAAGCCCCGCCGCGGATCCTCGGCCGATCCATTCAATCCGGGAGCCCGCAGTACGTACAGCAGCAGCGATCCCCCCACCACCGCTCCCAGGAAGATCAGGATGAACAGTCCGCGCGATGGATCGGCGGCGAAGGAGTGCACGCTGGTGAGCACGCCGGAGCGCACCAGGAAGGTGCCCAGCAACGACAGTGAAAATACCGCGATCGCCAACAGCAGGGTCCAGCTGGCGAAACTGCCGCGTTTTTCCGTAACCGCCTGCGAGTGCAGCAACGCGGTGCCGAGCAGCCAGGGCATGAAGCTGGCGTTTTCCACCGGGTCCCAGAACCACCAGCCGCCCCAGCCCAGTTCGTAGTAGGCCCACCAACTGCCGAGCGCGATACCCACGGTCAGAAACGCCCAGGCCACGTTGGTCCACGGCCGAGTCCAGCGCAACCAGCGCGCATCGATCCGGCCTTCCAGCAGCGCGGCAATCGCAAAGGCGAACGGCACTACGAACCCCACGTAGCCGATGTAGAGGATCGGCGGATGCACGATCAGTCCGGGATCCTGCAGCAGCGGGTTGAGGTCGGCACCTTCCAGTGGCGCCGGCGACAGCCGTGCGAACGGATTGGAGGTGAATAGCAGAAACGACAGGAACCCGAGGCTGATCAGCCCCATCACCCCCAGTACGCGAGCCAGCACGGGCGGCGGGAGCGCTCGCGACCATAGCGCCACCGCGCCGCTCCACAGCGCCAGTATCAGTGTCCACAGCAACAGCGAGCCCTCATGCGCGCCCCATACCGCCGAGTAGCGATAGGCCAGTGGCAGCAGGGAATTGGAGTTCTCGGCCACGTAGCGCACCGAAAAATCCTGCACCAGGAACGCATGCGTGAGCAGCGCGAAGGCGCCTGCGACGAGCGCCAACTGCATGAACGCCGCCGGCCGCGCCAGCGCCATCCACGCAGGCTGGCCACGTTGCGCCCCGGCCAATGGAACCACCGATTGCAGCAGGGCAACCAGCAGCGCCAGGATCAGCAGGACTTGTCCGAGCTCGGGCAACACCTAGCGCGCGTCCCCGCCGGGCAACGCAGCAACGGCGTGCTTCTGATGTGCGGCGCCCATCTTGTCGGCCACTTCCTTGGGCATGTAGTTCTCGTCGTGCTTGGCGAGCACGTCCTCGGCCACGAACACGCCATTTTGCAGGCGACCGGTGACGATTACCGCCTGACCCTCGCGAAACAGGTCCGGGAGAATGCGGTCGTAGCTGACGCGTTGCTGCGCGTCACCATCGGTGACCCGGAAATGCGCTTGCAACGAACCGGTAGCACGCTGGAACGATCCTTTTTCCACCATCCCGCCAAGGCGGAAGCGCGATTGCGTACCGGCTTCGCCCCGCAGCACTTCCGACGGGGTGTAAAGATAGGCCACGTTGCGTTGCAGCGCCATCGCGACCAGAGCGGTGGCCAGGCCGCCGGCCAGGACCAGTGCCAGCACCAGCCACAGGCGACGGCGGCGTTGCAAATTCATCGCACCAATTCCGTATCGGTGGCGACGGTCCTGCCGCGTGGGCGCCGCTTGTGCGCGCGTGCCTGGCTCAGCGCGCGGCGGATCTGCCAACGGGCTGCCAACAGGTCCCACAGCAGTACCAGCACGAACACCGCGTAGGCGCCGATCACATACGGCAGGTAGTTCATGCGTTGCCCTCCAGCCGACGCGCCAGCCAGTCCTTGCCTGCCTCGCGACGCAGGTTGTCGGCGCGCGCGCGCGCCAGCA
This sequence comes from Lysobacterales bacterium, assembly GCA_015655035.1. Taxonomy (GTDB): domain Bacteria; phylum Pseudomonadota; class Gammaproteobacteria; order Xanthomonadales; family Xanthomonadaceae; genus JAATFS01. Next base: position 13,427 of record JAATFS010000367.1, read on the forward strand.
ACGAGCCAGCGAACCAGAATTTGGTGCCGGCCACCATCAGCCACAGCGGCAGCAGCATGCTCGCATCGATGGCGGACTCGCCCAGCAGCCGGATGCTCTGGCCCTGGTGCAGCGAATTCCACCACACCACCGAATAGCGGATGACGGGCAGCAACGCCACGCCGACGATGGACAACAGCCCGGCGGCGCGCGACGCGTTGCGATGGTCATCGATGACCCGGTACAGCCCTATCACGCCCAGATACAGGAACAGTAGGATCAGCTCGGTGGTCAGGCGCGGGTCCCAATCCCACCATGCGCCCCACATCGGCTTGCCCCAGATGCTGCCGGTCATCAGCGTGATCACGGTGAATGCGGCGCCGATCGGCGCGCATGCCATCGCCAGGATCTCACATAGTTTGACTCGCCAGATCAGCGCGATGGCCGAATACAGCGCCATCAGTGCGAATACGAACAGGCTCATCCAGGCGCTGGGCACGTGAATGTAGAGAATGCGGAAACTGTCGCCCTGCTGATAGTCGGCCGGTACCACGAACAGCGCCTGCCACAGGCCGAATCCGAACAGCACGGCGGCTAGCGCATAGCACCATGGGGACCAGCGTTGGGCAAAACGGTCGAAGACCGGCGGCGAGCCGAGCCGGTGAAACCAGTGGACGAGCGGATTCATACGATGGCGATGAGCTCTCGAAACGAACGGTCCATTCAGCTGAGCGAAATCCGGATGGCCGCTGCCGCCGCCAGCGGCGCCAGCACCAGTCCTAGCACCAGACCCGCTCCCAACAACAGTAGCGCGCCGACGGCATCCTGTCCCTGCGCACTGGCAGCGACACTGCCGGCACCGAACACCAGCACCGGTACGTACAGCGGCAATGCCAGCAGCGCCACCAGAATACCAGAGCGCTTCATTCCGACCGTCAGCGCGGCTACCACCGCGCCGAGCAGGCTCAGTAATGGGGTGCCCAGCAGCAACGATGCCAGCAGTATGGGCAGTTGGTCATGCGGCAGGTGCAGCAATTCGCCCAGCAGCGGGGTGAACACGATCAACGGCAGCGCGCTGGTGGCCCAGTGCAGCAGCACCCGGACCATGATCAGCCAGCCCAACGGCACGGGGGCCAGCAGCCATTGCTCCAGGGAGCCGTCCTCCACGTCGCTGCGGAACAGCGAGTCCAGCGACAGCAACCCGGCCAGCAACACCGCCAGCCACAGCACTGCCGGTGCGGCCTGGGCCAGCAGCAGCGGTTTGCTACCCATGCCGAGTGCGAACAGCACCACGATCAACAGGGCGAACAATGCCGGCTGCAGCGCATCGCCTCGGCGCCGCCAGAGCACTCGCAGGTCGCGCGTCAGCAGCGCACGCGTGGCTTGCCACAGCGAAGGTACCGGCGAAGACAGGCTCATGCGGCGACTTCCAGGGTCAGCATCCGGGTCCGCACCGGCGGGGCAGCGTAGGCGCCATGGGTGGTGACCAGAGCCGCGCCGCCGCTGCGCAAATGCGCGGAGATCATCCGGTTCACCAGGTTGATGCCATCCAGGTCCAGGTTGGCATAGGGTTCGTCGAGTAGCCACAGCGGGGCTGGCGACAGCCACAGGCGTGCCAGCGACAGACGCTTTTTTTGGCCGGCGGAAAGCTGGCGCACCAGCGTGTTCTCGTAGCCGCTCAGGCCCACGATGGCCAGCGCGCTGCCCGGCATCTGCTTGGCGCGGCGACCGTGCAGGCCGCACAGGAAGTGCAGGTTCTCCAACGTGGTCAGGTCGGCCGTCAGCGCGGGCAGGTGGCCCAGGTAGGCGATGAAACGGCTGCGCTCGGCGCGCCGGGCACGGCGGCCATCGATCTCGACCTTCCCGGCATCCAGATGCAACAGTCCGGCCAGCACCCGCAGCAAGGTGGTCTTGCCGGCACCATTGTCTCCTTGCACAAGCAAGGCCTCGCCGGCATCGACATGGAAATCCAGCGGGCCGAATACCGGTTCCTCGTTGCGACTGAAGGCAAGAGCATGTGCAGCCAGCAACGGCGGCGCGGCGTACAGCGGGTCGGTCATCGGTAGAGGTGGCGCCGGGCGGGGCAGAAAGCGGGAGGCATTGTAGCCGGGACTTGGGACCGTGGGATCTGCGACTGCGAGAAAGCCTACTCCTTATCGATGGCGAGGTGCTGACGGAATCCGCTTGTCCGCAACGGTCGGTCCCGGCCCCTGGCGCTTTTGCGTAAACTCGCGGTCCCCGTTGTCTGGAATGGCGTGATGTCCGTAACGACCAAGCTGCCTAAGGTGGGCACTACCATCTTTACCGTGATGTCCCAACTGGCGGCCGAGCATGGCGCGGTCAACCTGGGGCAGGGCTTCCCGGATTTTCCGGTGCCGCCGCGCCTGATCGACGAGCTGGATCGGGCGATGCGCGAAGGCCATAACCAATACCCGCAGATGACCGGGGTTCCGGTGCTGCGTCAGGCCATCGCCGGCAAGGCGCTGCGCTGCTATGGCGCCGAGGTGAATGCCGATACCGAGATCACCGTGACCAGCGGCGCCACTGAGGCGATCTTCAATGCCATCCATGCGGTGGTGCGCCCCGGTGAAGAGGTGGTGGTGCTGGATCCGGCCTACGACTGCTACGAGCCGGCGATCGACCTGGCCGGCGCGCGCGCGGTCCATGTCGCGCTGGATTCGCAGACCTTTGCGGTGGACTGGGCCAAGGTAAAGGCCGCGATCACGCCCAAGACCCGGCTGCTGATGATCAACTCGCCGCACAACCCTTCCGGCGCGATGCTGTCGGCCGACGACATGCAGGCGTTGGCCGAACTGCTGCGCGGCACCGATATCGTGCTGATCTCCGACGAGGTGTACGAGCACATCGTGTTCGATGGCCATCGGCACGAATCGGTGCTGCGCTGGCCGGAACTGCGCGAGCGTGCGTTCGTCGTCTCCAGCTTCGGCAAGACCTACCACTGCACCGGCTGGAAGATCGGCTACGCGATCGCGCCGCCGGCGTTGAGCGCGGAGTTCCGCAAGGTGCACCAGTACAACACCTTCACCAGTTTCGGGCCGGCGCAGTATGCCTTCGCCGCGATGATCCGCGAGCAACCGGAGCACGACGAACAGCTGGGTGCGTTCTACCAGGCCAAGCGCGATCGTTTTCGCGAACAGCTGCTGGGCACCCGGCTGGTGCCCCTGCCTGTGCCTGGCGGTTACTTCCAGTTGGTGGACTATTCGGCGGTCAGCGACCTGCCGGACATCGAATTCGTTAAGTGGCTGACGGTGGAGAAAGGCGTGGCAGCCATCCCCCTGTCGCCGTTCTACGAGATGCCACCGGCAGGGCAACGCCTGGCGCGGCTGTGCTTCGCGAAGAACGAAGCGACGCTGGATGCGGCAATCGAGCGGTTGCAGCAGCTCTGATCGGGGCGGCGGGAGCGGCGATTGGCCAGTGCAGTCGTCTCCCCGCCACTAAACGTTCGCCTGATCCAATCCCTAATCCGGAATCCCAATGATCGACCTGCGCATTTCCCTCGTCCAAGGTGCCACGCGTTGGCATGACCCGGCCGGCAACCGCGATTACTACGGTGATCTGCTGGCGCCGCTCGCGGGAGTGACCGATCTGGTGATCCTGCCGGAGACCTTTACCAGCGGTTTCTCGAACGACGCCATCGACAAGGCCGAGGACATGGAGGGGCCGACCGTGGCCTGGATTCGCGAGCAGGCCGCGCGGCTCGGCGCGGCAGTTACCGGTAGCGCGCAGTTGCGCACCGCCGACGGCGTGTTCAATCGCCTGCTGTGGGCAACCCCGGATGGCGCGTTGCAGTACTACGACAAGCGCCATTTGTTTCGCTACGCCGGCGAGCACAAGCGCTATGCCGCCGGGCGGGAACGCCTGACGGTGGAATGGAAGGGCTGGCGGATCAATCCGCAGGTTTGCTACGACCTGCGCTTTCCGGTGTTCTGCCGCAACCGCTACGACGTGGAGCGGTCGCAGCAATTGGACTTCGACCTGCAGATATTCGTCGCCAATTGGCCGTCGGCGCGCGCCTACCCGTGGAAGACGCTGCTGCGCGCTCGCGCGATCGAGAACCTGTGCTACGTGGCGGCGGTCAATCGCGTCGGGGTGGACGGCAACGCGCTGCACTATGCCGGCGACAGCGCGGTGATCGACTTCCTCGGCCAGCCCCAGGTGGAGACCCGCGAGTGCGAGCAGGTGGTGACTACTACCATCTCGGCGGTGGCGTTGGCGGCGCATCGTGAACGCTTTCCGGCAATGCTGGATGCGGATGCATTCGAACTGGGCGTGGCCAACGCAGATCGCTGAACGGCTGCATGACGAAGCGAGCGTCGCCGCCGCCCGCATCACATCGCCGCTGCTAATCTCGGCCGCACTCCACCGGGATGCTTTCCATGACCAAGACTTTTTCTCTGCTGGCCTTGCTCGCTGCAGCCTCGTTGGCGCCACAGGCCCAGGCGGCCGGCAACATCGATTGCGAACTCAGCTTCAATCTTTCCGGTTGGTCGCTGTTCTACAAGGCGGCAAGCGGCACCGGCACCATCACCTGCGATAACGGCGCGTCCATTCCGGTCAAGATCAGCGCCAAGGGCGGCGGTTTGACCGTGGGCAAGTCCAAGATCGTGGACGGGCGTGGCAAGTTCACCGGCGCCTATGCGCTCGGCGACCTGGTCGGCACCTATGGCGGCGCCGAGGTGCATGCCGGCGCCTCCAAGTCCGGCAATGCCCAGGTAGTCACCAAGGGCGATATCTCGCTGGCGCTGGTCGGCACCGGCGAAGGCTGGGATCTTGGGGTGGGTTTCGGCAACTTCGTGATCGAGCGCCGCTGAGCCAATCGGCAGATCATCGCCGTCGACAATTGAAGCGTGACGCTTGAAAACGCAAACGGCCTCCGATCGGAGGCCGTTTGCTTATGCGCGTCGCGGTTCAGCGGCCGCGATTGCCACCACCGGGTGGGCGACGATTGCCGCCGGCCGGCCGGCCACCACCGGGTGCGCCATTGCGCGGGCCGCCTGGGCCGCCCGGACCACGGTTCTGGCCACCGGCAGGACGCCCGCCGGGCCGCGAGGTCGCAGGGCGGGGCGATGCGCCATAGGGCGAAAAGCCCGGATTGGCATGGTCGGATGGAAAGCTGGGTGCGTTGCCCGGATGTCCATACGGGTGCTTGCGCTGGCCCTGGGACTGTCCCTGGTTCGAACCACCCGGGCCACGCGACTGGCCGGCACCGGCGGGACGCCCGCCCGCACCCGGACCCTTCGGCTTGCCGTAGGGGCGCGGCTGGCCACCGGCACCAGGGCCGGCATTGCGATGACCACTGGGACCGGTGCTGACGCCTTCCGGCACATACCAACTGCGGAAGGCGGCGGGATTGCCCTCGGGCAATGCGCGATCGCCCTTCGGGCTGCGCTGCTTGAACGGCTTTTGCGACTGCTTGGCGGCCGCTTCGCCGCTCACGGTCAGGCCGCCCTTGAATCCACCTGGCTTGCCACGACCGCGACCCCGATCCTCACGCACGTTGTCGAAGCGGCGCAGCTCGCGACCTTCGTCGGCGGTGTTGTGGCCATTGACGTAGGCATTGCCACGGCCGCCGTCACGACCCACGTGCACGGTGGCCTTGGCGGCGCGCCGCTGCCCGATCACCGGCTGCAAGGTCAGCGCCGACGGGGCGCCTTCTTCCAGCTTGAGTGCGCTGCGTAGCGCCTCGACCTTGTCCTGCGCCAGCTCCACCGACTGCCCGCGCAGCAGTTCGCGCGGCAGCGCGACCTTGCCGTAGCGGGTGCGCTTGAGCCGGCTGACCTGGCAGCCTTGCGATTCCCAGAGCCGGCGCACTTCGCGATTGCGGCCTTCCTTGACCACGACCCGGAACCAGTCGTGCGAATCGGTGCCGCCAATACGCTCGATCTCGTCGAACTTGGCCGGGCCATCCTCGAGCGCGACCCCGCGGGCAAGGCGATCGACCAGATTATCCGGCACGTTTTCCTGGCCTTCCGGCGCGCGTACGCGCAC
>JAATFS010000063.1 GCA_015655035.1 Lysobacterales bacterium
CTGCTCCCAGCAGCCGGCGCCGGACAGGAACGAATGCCCGAAACCGCGGATGCGTTCGTCGTCGTAGCGCCAGCCGGTGTAGTGCGCGCCGATCGGGCTGACCTGGATCATCCCGAACGGTGCCGAGGCGCCGGGATAGGTATTGCCCTCTTCGAGACTGCCGATGAAGGTGTTGACCTCGCGCACCGGGTCCGTCGCCGCGATCGCGGCCAGTGGCACCGCCAGCGCAACCAGGCCATACGCCAGCCCGGCCCGGAACCGCCGTGCGAATGTCGCGGCAACGCGTGAACTAGCTGACGTCGATGCAATGTTTCGGATAAGTGTCATGCGACCGGTCCTGCACACAGCAGGACCAGCCCGTTGCGACATCAGAAGTTGAACACGTACTCGGCCGCTACCTCGCGACCGATCGAGTTGTACAAGGTGGTGTTGAAGAACGCATAGCTGTAGTACGCCTCCTTGTTTTCATACCCCACCGTGTTGAACAGGTTGTTGACGTAGAAATTGACCTTGGCGTGTTCGCTGATGCGGTAGCCGGCGCTCACGTTCCAGTACCAGGCCGGGCCGACCCGGCCGTAGTAGCGCGTGGTGCTGTCGCCGAAATGCGCGCTGGCGGTATCGGTGGCCACGCATTCATCCGACGCACTGGGCTGGAAGCCATCGTCGAAGCGCGCGCAAGTGCCCCAGTTGACCGCGCGGGTAGAGCCGAAGCGCTTGAAGTACACCGTCCAGTCGAATGGACCACCGTTGTCCCAGTGCACGCTGCCGCGCACCTTGCTGCGCACTTTCTCGTCGCGCTTGTTCTCGTTGGCGTCGGTGCGGTAGATCTGCTCGCGATAGCTGATCAGGTTGTTGTAGTCCAGCGCAAACTGGAAGTTGCCCCAGCGCGTGCCCTGCAGGCGGTACTTCAACGACAGGTCGACGCCGGTGGTCTCGGCCTGTGCAAGGTTGATCGGGCCGCGTTCGATGCTGGCGATGCGTCCATCGGCATCGCGCGCCACCCGCGAGGTGATGGTGTCGCAATAGGTGTCGCCGCCGGGATTGTTCCAGGTGCCGCCACTGATGGTGGTGCCGGTGCGGCACCCCGCCTCGGCGGCAAGGATCTCGTCGCGATCCAGGTCCTTGATCATGTCCTCGAGCTGGATCTTGTAGTAGTCCACGCTCAGCGACAGGCCATCGGCGATATCCCAGACCACGCCGGCGGTGAACGAGCGACCGTGTTCGGACTTCAAATCCGGCGTGCCGCGGCGATTGACGTCCACGGTGTAATAGACGTCGTTGTTCTCGTCGCTGCAACCGCCGGTGAGATAGGCGCCGCTTGAAATGCAGCGGTACGGATCGATCACGGTCTGGCTGGTGGAACTGGGTTCGCCGAGTACGTAATGCATATCCGGTGCGCGGAAGCTGGTGGCCACGGTGCTGCGCAACAACAGGCTCTCCAATGGCCGCCATTCCAGCCCGGCGCTCCAGGTGGTATCGCTCTGCTTGCCGATGTCGGTGGCCAGGCCGGCCGTGGAGGACTTGTAGCTGCCGTAGCGGTCGTAACGCCCGGCCAGGCTCGCGGTCAGGCTGGGCAGCAACGGCACTTGCAGTTCCAGCCCGGCGGACGAACGCAGGCGCTCGCCGCCGCCGCTATCGACCACATCGACGTAGTAGCACTCGTTGGCGCACGGGTCCGGATTGAGTTTGTAGCCCTGCTTGGCCACTTCGGCGACGGTGGCAAAGCGGATCGGGCCGGCCCAGCCTTGCAGCAGTTCACCACTCAGGCTGAAACTGGCCTGGCTGATCCACGAATACGCCGAGTTGTGCGACTTGGCCACCAGATCGTTGTACTGGCTGCCGGTCAGTGGCGCATACCAGCGGCTTTCATCGACGTCGTGGATCGGCGTGCCGTCGGCCGTGCTGCCGAGCTGTGCGCCGAGGAAGTAATCGGTGGCCTTGGCGTTGTCGACGGTACGGATGTACTCGTCCACTTCGTAGCGCGAACGGCCGAGGCTGAACTCCCAGTCGAAGCGATCCGCCCACACGCCCTTGAGCCCGGCGCTCAGGTCCCAGGACAGCTCCCGGTTGTAGTTGGCCAGGCCTTCCCAATCGCCGGCCTCGCGCCGGGTCATCTGCCGGATCGCGTAGAGCGAACGCTCGCTGCCGGTGTCGTAGAACGGGCCCAGGTAGACATAAGGCGGATCGTAGGTCCAGTAACCGGTGCTCTTGTTGACCGACAGCGTGGCCCAGGCCTCGGTGGTGTCGTTGAATTTCCAGGTACCGTATAGATAGCCGGAATAGTCCTCGCCACCACTGACCAGCAGCCAGTCCGAATAATCCTTGGCCATGCCGCAGTAGCTGCCGGCGTTGCTCAGGGTATCGCTGTTCTGGTCGTAGCTCAGGCGCTGGGCATCGATGAATTCCCCGCCGAAGCGCGCACAGGTGCCGGCCGGCATGGCCAGGCGTTCGGAGGTGTCGGCATCGGTCAAGGCCAGGCCGGAATAGGGATTGAAGCCGTACTTGCGGTTCTGCGCGGTCCAGTTGGAGTAGGCCATGTCGTCCTGGTCGTCCATCTCGGGCCGGTCGCGGCCGGTCAGCGGCTCGCGCTGGGTGGCCTGCAACGCATAGGTCAGGCTCCAGTTCTCGCCGGTGCGCCCACCGGCCCACGACAGGTCGAAACTGTTGCGCCCGCCCTCGGTGGCGGTGCCGCCGCGCAAGCGGATCTCATCGCCCTGGTAATCGCGCTTGAGTATCACGTTGATCACGCCCGCCACCGCATCGGAGCCGTAGATCGCCGAGGCGCCACCGGTGAGTATCTCGATGCGCTCCACCGCTGCCGACGGGATGTTGCTGTAGTTGGAGAAGTTGCTTTCGCCGCCATAAGGCAACGGGTAGTCGGCGACGCGGTGGCCGTTGACCAGCAACAGCGTGCGCCCGGGCCCGAGGTCGCGCAGGTTGACCGGCGAGGCATTGGGCGTGTGCGAGCCCCATTGCGTGTCGGCCTCGACCGAGCCTTGCTGGTTCATGCTGGCCAACACGTCGTAGACGGTGGCAAATCCTTCCTGCTGGATCTGCTGCGCGCTGATGGTCAGCACCGGCTGCGCGCTTTCGGTTTGCGCGCGCTTGATCCGCGAACCGGTCACGGTGACCGCATCCAGTTCGGTGGCCTTGCGTTCGGCGGTGGCGGCGGAGGAAAGCGCGGAGGCTTGTTCGCTGTTCTGCGCCTGCGCGCAGAGGGACTGTGTCCCCAGGATCAAGGCAATGGACAGGGCAAGGCTATGACTGCGGCAATTCATTGAATATCCCCAGAGTGACCGGTCGTGGCTGCGATGGCGTGTGCAGAAACGCCCTCGCGGCCGCTGCCAGCCCTCGAGGGCATGTCCGGCGTTCCCCATTGGCCGGACGTGTTCCCGCGCCTCAACCTAGATTCGCTTTCACATGGTTGTCAACATCCGGTCGCAACTGAGCCATGCGTCATGAAAGCGATGGAATGACCTGCACAACGCCTGGCCGCTGGACGTCACACAAGCTGCCTGCAATGGCTGCGCCGGAGTGCGCGCCACGATCACCACCGCGGCGCGCCCGGCCTGCCGGCAGACGATTACCAGTCGTAGGCCACCTTGGCAAACCAGCGCGTGCCGTAGAAGCCGATCGGACTGCCAAGGATGTAGTCGCGCGCGGCCGTGGTGGCGTAGCGCTCGACGTTGTATTGCAGGATCGCCGCAGGTGTCTTGTCCGGATAGGTGTTGAACAGGTTGTCGGCGCCCACGCTGACGCGCAGGTTCTTGATCGGCTTGTAGGCCAGTTCCACGTTGGTGGTGGCGATCGTGCCGATTTCTAGCTTGTAGAACGTCACGCCGTTGATCGTCACCAGGTCCAGCGTGTCCATGATCTGCGGGAAATCCGCATAGGCGCTGGCCGTGCTGACGGTGTATTGCGGACCGTAGATGTTTTCACGCACGTTCAAGCTCAGCTTGTCGCTGAAGTGCAGCGTGGCACCCAGGTTCAAGCGCCATTTCGGATTGTTCCGCTCGATGCTGACGATGTCGGCATCGGTCACCAGCGGCAGCCCGCCCAGGTCGGCCGGGGCATTGCCCACCCGGGTCACTTTGGTCTTGTTGTAGTTGGCCGCCAGCATCCAGTCGATGCGCCCCCAGCCAAGTTCGCTGTTGTAGGTGGTCACCAGGTCCACGCCGGTGGTCTTGGTATCCAGCGCGTTGCTGAAGAAGTTCAAGCCGATGTTGGCGCGCGCGCTGGCATCGAAACTTCCGCCTGGCGCGGTCGGGTTGTTCCACTGCGAGATGAATCCACCGGCTACCAGCGCCTCGCCCAGGGTCTGGTTGTAGGCATCGTCCGGCACGCCATCGCGGTCGGTGTCGGCTGGATCGGGCAACGTTGAATCGGGAATGCCGCCGCTGCGGCCGGTCAGCGTATCGGTGCTCTGGCTGACGGAGTAGTTGAGGGTGCTGCCGAGGCGGATGCGGTCGGAAATCTCGATCTGGTACACGTCCAGCGTGGTGGTCAGGTTCGGCAACGGCTTGAACACGAAGCCTAGGCTGAGGTTCTTGCTGGTTTCCGGGCTCAACCCACTGCCGACATTGGTGGCGGCGATGGTGGCGGTGGCGGCGGTGGGACCGACCTGGATCGCGGTGTAGTAGTTCTCGCCCATGGTCGGTGCGCGGAAGCCGGTACTGGCGGTGGCGCGAACGGCGAATGCATCGCTGAAGTCGTAGCGCGTGGTGAGCTTGCCCACCGCCTTGCTGCCGAAGTCGCTGTACGTCTCGTAGCGGCC
>JAATFS010000512.1 GCA_015655035.1 Lysobacterales bacterium
CAGACAGCTCCAGCACGGTGTCCGGGTCGGGCGTCCAGCCCACCGCGACGTCGCTGTTCCACTTGCGCCAACGCGATGGCACGCGCGTGCCCTGCCCGTCGCGGTAATCGTCCGACTCGGAACGGTTGCCATTGGCGCGCACGTAGCCGAGCGCGTTGCCGGCGGTCACGTCCAGCACCTGGTCGTTGCGGTTGCGCGAGCCGACCAGTGCGCTGGCGCTGCCTTGCAGCGTGGGCGCATCGAAATGCGGCGTGTCGCGTTCGAAGCGCACCGTGCCGGCCGAGGCGCCCGGCCCCCAGCGCACCGTCTGCGGGCCTTTGACGATGGTCAGCCGGTCATAGCTTTCCGGCGCGATATAGGACAACGGGTTGTCCATGCGCGCCGGGCAGGCACCGATCAGTACGCCGTCGTTGCTGAGCACGTTCAAGCGCGAACCGAACATTCCGCGCAGCACCGGATCACCGTTGGTGCCGCCGTTTCGGATCGCGGCAAAGCCAGGTACGGTCTTGAGGTAGTCGGCGCCATCGCTGGCCGGCACCGGTTGCCGGGGTAGTTTGGGATCGGTGGTCCAGGTCAGCGGCGAGGATGGCTTGCTGGCAGTCACCACCAGCGCATCGAGAATGGGCGCATCCTGCGCGCGCTCGGCGGCAAGGGCCACCAGGGAAACCGGCAGCAGCAAAGCGCCGCACGGCAACGTCGCCAGCAGCGCTGGCGAACGGAGGGAAACAGGCATTGGATAACTCCTAGAACACGAGCAAGCGCGGCGCATCGAGGCACCGCAGGGCTATCGACCGTCGTGTATCAGGCAACCAATGGCGGGCCGCGCGCGGAATGGGCCGGCCAGCGCGACGGCAACAACACGGCCCACGTCAGGCACGGCCGCGGCACCGCCGCATGCAGCAATGGCCACAACAGCAACACCGCCACCAGCCACGGCAGCAATCGCGCGGCCAGTACGCAATAGTCGCAGGCGTATTCGTGGGTCGCATGTGCGCCGATCCGTGAATCGTCGCCGGACATTGAAGGTCCGGCAGCATGTCCAGCCATGCCGGCATGCAGCGCGTGCTCGGCCGACGACGCATCCGGCTGCTCGGCCGGGCTCAGGCTGCCCGTGCTGCACATCGGCTGATCGAGCGGCGGCAACGCCTGCAGCGCGCGACTGAGCAACGGCGCGACCAGCATCAGCAGCACCGCCAGCAGCGCGAGCCGATGCATCGTGGTCAAAAAGGGCCGGGAGCGGATCACCCCGCAATTCTAGCCCCCGCAGCCGCCCCACCGCCGCTGCGACAGACGGTCGCAGCTCAAAAAGCGACAGGGGCAGAGCATCCGCTTCCTTTCTCCCGCCTGCGGGAGAAGGTAACAGGGCTACGCAATCAGCTGGTGATTGTCTGGGTCAACGATTCCCAGGTGGGCGGCAGCGGCCAGTTCGGCTCCTGGTTGCCATCCAGTACTCGCCGCAGATCGCGCTTGTCGATCTGCGGAGCCAACACGTGCACCAGTTCCAGAGCGTAATCGCGCAATACCCGATCACGCGGCAACACCGCCCAGGCAATGCACTCGGCGATCGGCTTGGGCGCCGGCCATGCGCGCAGATCGGTGTCGTTGGCGCTGAGCGCCATTTCCGCCACCACGCCTACGCCAAGACCGGTACGCACATAGGTCTTGATCAGGTCGGCATCCAGCGCGGTCAGCGCGATGGTCGGGGTCAACCCGACCTGCGCGAACGCACGCTGCAACGAGGAACCCGGACGATTGGAGGATTCGTAGCTGATCAGCGGATGGGCCGACAGCGCTTGCATGTCCGGCACCAGATTGCCGCGATCCAAGGCATGGCCACGCGGCACGATCACCAGCCGGCGCCAGCGGTATAGCGGCACCGCGATGCCGGCACTGGGCTCGCCGCCTGCCGTGCTCACTACCGCGATGTCGGCATCGCCCTGGCTCAGCAGGTCCAGCGCGTCGCTTTCCGCCGCCTGCTGCAGATGCACGCTTACCTGCGGATAGGCATGCTTGATCTGCGCGACCGCCGGGGGCAGCACGAAGCGGGCCTGGGTGTGAGTGGTGGTCAGGGTCAGCTGGCCCTGGCTCTCGCGACGCTGGTTGGCCGCGTAAGTGCGGATGTTGTTGGCTTCGGACAGCACGCCGCGTGCACGCTCGATCACCTCCACCCCGGCCGGGGTCACCGATTCCAGGCTGCGCCCCTTGCGCACGAACAGCAGGAAGCCGAGTTCGTCCTCCAGCTGTTTGAGCTGCTTGGACAAGCCGGGCTGGGTGGCGTGTACGCGTGCGGCAGCCAAGGTGATGTTCAGCTCAGCGTCGGCAATGGCGACCAGATAGCGGAGTTGGGTGAGCGTCATCGGAATCCGGGGGAAATGGTGAAGGCGCACAACGATCGGTGCGGCGGGGCTTGACTGTAGAGGACTTCGCCACCCGATCTTATAACCGAAAGCTATTTCTAGGGAGTATGAAGTCATTTCCGACCGCTATAAGCCCGGCTGTACGGTCACTGGCCTTCCTCCGCCATACCGTTGCTTGTGACCGCCTTGTTCCCCCTGTTTGCCGACTTGCGCGACCGCGCCGTCCTGGTGGTCGGTGGAGGCGCGGTGGCCGAGCGCAAGACCGAAGCCCTGCTCCACGCCGGTGCGCGTCCAGTGGTGGGAGCGCCACAGTTGTCCGCCGCCTTGCAGGACTGGGCCGAGGCCGGCCGCATCCGCTGGCTACCCGGCCAGTTCCGCGAAGCCTGGCTCGATGAGCAGGTCTGGCTGGTCATCGCCGCTACCGACGACCGCCAGGTCAACCAGGCCATCGCCAGCGCGGCCGAAGCCCGCCGGCTGTTGGTGAACGTGGTCGACGACGCCCAGCTGTCCAGCTTCCAGGTGCCAGCGGTGGTGGATCGCGGACCGTTGCAGATCGCCATTTCCAGTGGCGGCGCCGCGCCGATGGTGGCCCGTCACCTGCGGCGCCAGCTGGAAACCACCCTGGACGATGCCTGGGGCAGCCTGACCGAGTTGTTCGGCCGCCATCGCCAGCGCATCCGCGAGCGCTTTCCCGATACCGGCACGCGCCGCCGCTTCTTCGAGGCGCAGTTGGCCGGCCCGCTGCTGCGGCTGTTGCGCCAGCATCAGCACGCCGAGGCCGAGGCGCAGTTGGACATCGCGCTGGAGCAGGCCAAGGCGCCCGGTCCGACCGGTTCAGTCGCCCTGGTCGGCGGCGGTCCGGGCGACCCGGGCCTGCTCACGCTCAATGCACTGCGGGCACTCAACGAGGCCGATGTCATCCTGTACGACCGCCTGGTCAGTGACGCGGTGCTGCGTCTGGCACGGCGCGATGCCGAGCGCATCGAGGTCGGCAAATCCGCGCAAGGCCACAGCACCCGCCAGGAGCACATCCACGCGCTGATGCTGGAGCATGCGCGGGCCGGTCGCCGCGTGGTGCGGCTGAAGGGTGGCGACCCGTTCGTATTCGGGCGCGGTGGTGAAGAACTCGAATTCCTGCACGACCATGGCATCGCCTTCGAAGTAGTGCCCGGCATTACCGCCGCCGTGGCCTGCGCCGCCTATGCCGGGATCCCGCTTACCCATCGCGACCATGCGCAGTCACTGCGGCTGGTCACGGCGCACTGCAAGGACTCGCTGGACACCCTGGATTGGCAGGTGCTGGCGCAGCAACGACAGACCGTGGCGTTCTACATGGGCGTCGCCGGGCTGGAGACGATCCAGCAACGCCTGCTGCAAGCCGGACGCGCCGGCAGCACGCCGTTCGCACTGGTGGAGAACGGCTCGCGGCCGGAACAGCGCATCGTCACCGGCACCCTGGCCGAGTTGAGCGCTACTGCGCGTCACCACCAGGTGCACACGCCCGCGCTATTGATCCTCGGCGAAGTCACTGCCCTGGCCGAACGCCTGCACTGGTTCGGGGCCCCGCCGCAGGTCGGATGCACCCCCCTACCTTCCACCAAGATCGCCGCGCGCACCCTCGCGCACGCCGCCTGACCGAACTACGGAGACACACCCCATGGCTTTGTATGACAGCATCCTCGACACCATCGGCCGAACCCCGGTGGTGAAGCTCAACCGCATCGCCCCCGAACACGTCACGGTCTATGCCAAGGTCGAATCGTTCAACCCGGGCGGCTCGGTCAAGGACCGCCTGGCGCTGGCGATCATCCTGGACGCCGAGCAGCGCGGCCTGCTCAAGCCCGGCGATACGATCGTGGAGGCCACGTCCGGCAACACCGGCGTGGCGCTGGCGCTGGTCGCCGCCGCGCGCGGCTACAAGTTCGTCGCCACGATGGTGGAGACGTTCTCGGTCGAGCGCCGCAAGCTGATGCGCGCCTATGGCGCCAAGGTCATCCTCACCCCGGCCGCCGAACGCGGCAGCGGCATGGTGCGCAAGGCCAAGGAACTGGCCGACAAGCATGGCTGGTTCCTGGCCAGCCAGTTCGCCAATCCAGCCAATCCGGCCTATCACCGCAACACCACCGCCGCCGAGATCCTGCGCGATTTCGCCGGCCACCGCCTGGACTACTTCGTCAGCGGCTGGGGCACCGGCGGTACCCTGACCGGCGTCGGCCAGGTGCTCAAGGTGGCACGCCCGGAAACCCGGATCATCGCCACCGAGCCGGCCGGCGCTGCGTTGCTCAAGGGCGACGAATGGAAGCCGCACAAGATCCAGGGCTGGACCCCGGACTTCGTGCCCGAAGTCCTCGACCGCGAGGTCTACGACGAGCTGTTCAGCATCGCCGATGATCGCGCGATCGAGGTCTCGCGCCGCCTGGCGGCCGAAGAAGGCCTGTTCGTCGGCATCTCCGCCGGTGCCACCGTGGCCACCGCGCTCGATGTGGCGCAAAAAGCCGATCCCGGTTCGGTGATCCTGGCGGTATTGCCGGATACCGGCGAGCGCTACTTCTCCACCCCGCTGTTCGCCGACATCAACGAAGGCTCCGACGACGAGTGGCTGGCAAGCCTGGGGTAAGCCCGGCTCTGCACCTGCGTAGACAAAGGGCCGCGCTGCGGCCCTTTGTCGTTGCGGCAGTCGACGCGGCGCTTCGCCGCGATCGGCGCTACCGGAAGGCCGGCGGCGCAATCTTTCGCACGGCCTGAGATCCTATCCCGCTATGGTGTTGATGGGCCCGAGGGTGCCGGTCGCAGCCGACCGCACCGAGCATGCCCGCCCATTGGACACGGATACGGGAAGATCAACGGATGACCATCGAAGTCTGGCAAGGCGACATCACCGAACTAACGGTGGACGTGATCGTCAATGCCGCCAACGAGTCACTGCTCGGCGGCGGCGGCGTGGATGGCGCAATCCACCGCGCCGCTGGCCCGCAATTGCTCGAGGAATGCCGGCGCTTGCCCGAAATCCGTCCCGGCGTGCGCTGCCCCACCGGCGAGGTGCGCGCGACGGCGGCCTATGCGCTCAGGGCCGGCCACGTGTTCCACAGCGTCGGCCCGGTATGGCGCGGCGGCGGCAACAACGAAGAAGTACTGCTGGCCAACTGTTACTGGCAGTCGCTGAAACTGGCCGAACGGATGCAACTGCACTCGATTGCATTCCCGGCGATCAGCTGCGGCGTCTACGGCTATCCGCTGCAGCAGGCCGCGCGCGTTGCGGTAGCCGAAGCAAGTGCGTGGCAACGCACGCACGCCATCCCCAAGCGCATCATCCTGGTGGCCTATAGCGACGCCAGCTGCAAAGCCTATCAACGGGCGTTGCAGAACAGCCGTCCGGCATAGCCGCAGTCTGGAGTGGCCTGCGCGGCCCGGCACGATGGGCACAGAAAAAACGCCGGCAGTGCCGGCGTTTTTTCGGTTTACGCGAAGCGAGGGCTCAACCCTTCCACTTGCCCAGCGCGGCCAGGCCGTTTTCCTTGGCGCGCTCGTAGATCACCTGCTGCGCCTTGGCGACGTTGCCGGCCAGATCCTGCGACCACAGCTTCAGCGCAGCGGCCTGCATCGCACGGCCATAGGAGAAGCTCAGCGGCCACGGCAGGTTGCCGAGCTGGTTCATCGCGTTCAGATGCGCCGTGGACTGCTCGTCGGTCTGGCCGCCGGACAGGAACACGATGCCGGGCAGGATCGCCGGCACGGTGGACTTCAGGCACATCACGGTCGACTCGGCCACTTCCTCGACCCCGGCCTGCTCGTCGCAGTCCTTGCCGGAAATGACCATCGATGCCTTCAGGATCGTGCCTTCCAGCACCACGTTCTGCTCATACAGCGCGCCGAACAGCGAACGCAACGTGGCTTCGGTCACTTCATAGCAAGTCTCGATGTCGTGGCTGCCGTCCATGATCACTTCCGGCTCCACCATCGGCACCAGCCCCTGCTCCTGGCACAGCGCCGCATAACGGGCCAGCGCATGCGCATTGGTCTCGATACACACGCCCGACGGGATGTCCTCGCCGATGTTGATGACCGCGCGCCACTTGGCGAAGCGTGCACCCAGCGTGTAGTACTCCTCCAGACGCGCACGCAGGCCGTCCAGGCCCTCGGTGACCAGCTCCCCCGGCATACCGGCCAGCGGCTGTGCGCCCTTGTCCACCTTGATGCCCGGGATGATGCCGTGCTCGGCCATGTACTTCGGGAACGGCACGCCACTCTTGGTCTTCTGGCGGATGGTTTCGTCGAACAGGATCGCGCCGGAGATGTAGTCGCCGAGCTTCGGGGTGGTCAACAGCAGCTCGCGGTAGGCGCGGCGATTCTCTTCCGTGTTCTCGATACCCACGCCAGCGAAACGCTTGGCGATAGTGGCCGTGGACTCGTCGATGGCAATGATGCCCTTGCCCGGGGCGACCATGGCCTGGGCGGTTTCAGCAAGCTGTTCGATGCTCATGTGGTTCCTGTGGCAGCTGCGGGGGAGAATGAAAGTATAGCCACGAACACCGAGACATTCCGTTACGGAATGCCTGCAAACGATTACAGCCTTATCGGGCATGCCTGGAACGAGGCCGACGCGATCGACGCGCCGGCCGAA
>JAATFS010000281.1 GCA_015655035.1 Lysobacterales bacterium
ACCTTCTCCGACGGCCGGCACAAGGCCGCGCCGTGCGGGGTTTCCACTATCGGGCGGTTGATCAGGACCGGCTGCGCGGCCATTGCGCTGATCAGCGCTTCGTCATCCAGCGCCGGGTCGTCCAGTCCCAGTTCGGCATATGCGGCTTCCTTGCCCCGCAGCAGTTCACGTGGGGCGATACCCATGCGTGCGATCAATGCGCGCAGCGTGGCCGCATCCGGCGGTGTCTTCAGGTAGTCGACGATCTCCGGCTCGATGCCGGCCTCGCGCAGCAACGCCAGCGCGCCGCGCGAGTTGCTGCAACGCGGGTTGTGCCAGATCGTGACCTTCGCCATCAGAACCATTCCAGCAACGACACGCCGACGCCGATGTAGGTGGCCTTGTGGTTGTAGTCGATCAGGCTCTCGCCGTAGCCATCGAACACCTGCACGTGGCCGCGCAGCAGGTTGTTGATCGGAAAGCCCCAATCCAGCTGTGCCGAGCCGTGCGAACGGTCGCCGCTGCGCAGTGAGTGCCGTGCCGTCAGCGAGACCTCGTGGCCGTTCTTGTTGTAGACCAGCGTGGCATCGCCACGGCCCATGTAATCCTCGATATCCGGGTTGTTGTCGTCCTGGCGATCTTCCTTGATGCGGAACCAGGGCCGCAGCATCAGCGCCCAGTTTTCGCGGTCCAGGCCAAAGTTGAGGATCACCCGGTTCCAGCTGCGCGAGAGCGGGTCGGCGCGGCCATTGGACATGTGGTTGAGGCTGATCCCGGTCATGCGCCCACGCCAGCCGAACACGCTGTAGTTGCTGCGGAACACCAGCATCGCCTCGGGTTCATAGTTGGTCTCGCGGAACGGACGCGAGTTCTCCGTGTTGTAGGCCTGCCAGCGCGAGCTCTGGGTATAGCCGACCCATATGTCGCCGTTGTCGTGGAACAGGTTCTCGGCGACCTTGGTCTTGAAGCTGAGCTGGAACTTCAGCTCGGTACTGTCCAGCGACTGCGCCGTGGCCAGCGAGTTGTTGGGATTGGGCGAATGCGGCACCTGGTTCTTGTCGCTGGTCCAGAACGCGGGCAGCAGATAGATCGGCTTGTAGCCGCGCAACTGGAACGTCCCCAGCTTGGAATCCTTGGCCAGTTCCCAGCGCCGGTCGAGCAACGAGCCTTTGCCGGCGTTGGCGATCGCCGGATCGTCGTGGGTGGACTTGAAGAATTCGCCTACGCGGCTACTTACGGATGGGTCGGTTGTGGCGGCGCTGCGTTCGTCCTGCTTGTCGAGTTTGGCTGCCGCCGCCGCTTGATCGGCGGCGGCGGTGTCCACTGCGGTATAACCCAGCGTCTGGTCGTAGCAGGCCAGGCGCGCGGCATCGGAGGTCAGGGAGGTGCAAGCCTGGGGCGATGCCGGGCGCGGGACGATTTCCTGTGCATGTGCCAGCGGAGCCGCGGCCAGGGCGATCAGCATCAGGGGGCGGGAGTGGAGCAGGGCCATGTACGGTCTCGCGAGTGGAGTTGAAGGTCAGCCTGAGCGGCAGAGGTGAAAATACAGGATCACGGACAGGGGCAGCGAGAAAAAGGTCACGCCGACGACGTCAGAAGAACCAGGCGAAGGCGAACACGCCGATCATGCAGAATCCCAGCGCGAGCTTGGAGGCCGTGCCCAACAAGATGCCAAGCCACGTACCCACGCCGACCTTGGTCGCCTGCTTGACGCCACGGCTGTGCCAGTACTCGCCCAGCCAGGCACCGACGAACGGGCCGACGAACAAGCCGACCGGCAGGAAGAACAGGCCGGCGAGGGTGCCAAGCACCGAACCCCACAAGGCATGCGCACTGGCACCGAGCCGCTGCGCGCCGTAAACGCTGGCCAGAAAGTCGATCAGGAACGACGCGGCGGTCATCAGGCCGAGAATCGTCAGCGGTATCCAGCCGACCCGCTCGAAACCATCGGCCCAGGCGGCCAGCAGCGCACCCGCGAACACCAGCGGCAGCCCGGGTATCGCCGGCAACAGCACGCCCGCGATGCCTGCCACGACCAGGATGGCGGAAATCAGGAAATAAATGAATGAAGGGTCCATGGGGCCTTGGCGTTATGCCATTTCGGGGTTGACAGATGATGTTTCGAGTGATTGAAATTTTAATTTGCGCGAGTTAAGTTGCAACCGCTGCGCTTGGCAAGGTCACCGTGAATCGTGGCCTGATGGGTAGATCCCGTGATCCGCTACCTCCTTGTACCTCGCTTCCTCCTTGCAATCCGCCGCTACCGTCATTTAACCCAACCCATGTGATCAGGGAGTAAGTCGATGTCAGCAGAGCGCGAGATTGGAACCGTCAAGTGGTTCAACGATGCCAAGGGATTCGGCTTCATCAGTCGTGAGAACGGCGAGGACGTGTTCGTCCATTTCCGTGCCATCCAGATCCAGGGCTTCAAGAGCCTGAAGGAAGGGCAGCAGGTCAGTTTTACCGTGGTCCAGGGCCAGAAGGGCCTTCAAGCGGACGCGGTCCAGCCGGTTTGAGCGTGCGGTTCCAGTTGCAACCGGAAATGTTGGGAGCCAGAAATAGAGCCAGCAAAAAGGCCCGTTGCCGGGCCTCTCTGCCTGCCGCCGGAGGTGTGGCTCAGCGCACGACCACCTTGCCGTTGACCACGCGTACGTAGGTGTTTTCGCGGATACCGGCCAGGTCGCGCTGGTTGACCACGATGACGCGCCCGTCGTCCATCTTTACCTGGACATCGTAGGACTCGCCGGTCACCTTGTTCTGGATCGCGTTGCCGGCCACTGCGCCGCCAGCGGCACCGGCGACGGCGGAGATGTTCTTGTTGCCCTTGCTGCCGCCGGTTTCCTTGGAAATCTGCCGGCCGGCCACTGCACCGACAATGCCGCCCAGCAATGCGCCAGTGGCGGAGGGGGCGCTGCGGTTGGACTGTACCGTGTCGATGCGGGTGACGATGCCGCAGTCGTTGCAACTGGCCTGCGAGTAGCCCTGGTTGGAGCCACCATTGTTGTAGCCACCGCCGCCGTAGCTCGGCTGGGTGGTGGCACAACCGGCCAGGGCCAGCGTTGCGGTGATACCGATGGCGAGCAGACGGATATTCATGAGGCTTTCTCCTGGGTGGTGGGCAGCGTGTGTCGCAGCGGCAACATCCTGTCGCGGCGAAAGTGAACAGGGCACCAATCGAAATCGTGTTGGCTTAACCGACGTTCTGGTGAGCGGCGGGCAGGGATCGCCGAACCGACGCGTAAAGGCATGCCTGTGGGGTGGCTACCCGCGTAAAATAGGCCGATGAAACAACAATGGCGTGAACGCTTCGCCGGTATCGACCGGCTCTACGGTGCAGGGACAGTGGATCGGCTGTCGGCCTGCCGCGTGGCCGTGGTCGGCATGGGCGGGGTGGGGTCGTGGGTGGTGGAAGCGTTGGCGCGCTCGGCGCTGGGTCACCTGACCCTGATCGATGCCGACGACATCTGCGTGTCCAATACCAATCGGCAGTTGCCGGCACTGGCCGGGCAGTATGGCCGCAACAAGGCGGCGGCGATGGCCGAGCGCTGCCTGGCGATCAATCCCGAGATCGAGGTGGCCGCGATCGAGGCTTTCCTGACCCCTTCCAACATCGAGGACTTGCTGGGCAGCGGTTTCGATCTGGTGATCGACGCCTGCGACAGCTTTCGGGTCAAGGTCGAAACGATTGCGTGGTGCCGCCGCCGCAAGCTGCCGTTGCTGACGGTGGGCGCGGCGGGCGGGCGCACCGATCCAACCCTGGTACGAGTGCGCGACGTATCGCGCACCGAGCACGATGCAATGCTGGCGCTGATTCGCAGGAAACTGCGCAGCGAGTTCAATTTTCCGAAGAATCCGCAACGCTACTTCGGCGTGCCGGCGATCTACTCGCTGGAGAACGTGAAGTACCCGCAGGCCGATGGCAGCGTGTGCGGCCTGCGCCCACCGCTGGGTGCGGATGCGGCGCTCAAGCTCGACTGCGGCGCAGGATTGGGGGCGGCTACGCATATCACCGGCGCCTTCGCCTTCGCCGCCGCCGGCAAGGCGTTGGAGATGCTGCTCAAGCCGCGCCCGGCCAAGGGCGTGGCAGATGCGGATGCGCAGGCAGAGGCTATCCAGGCCTAGCCAAGGCGTGGTCGCTTACGGCAGCCCGAACAGCTGCCGGGCATTGGCGCTGGTCTGTGCGGCGATTGCGGCAGGTGGTTGTTCGCGCAGCGCCGC
>JAATFS010000102.1 GCA_015655035.1 Lysobacterales bacterium
CGCGAACGCTGCGCCCAGCGCAGGCTCAGCTCCATCGAGCGCCGCGCCACGTCCTCGGTGGCCGGGTACGGCGTGCATTCGTCGAAGATCATCACGATGTCCGAATCCAGCACCTTCTGGATCTTCATGCTTTCTTCCGGGCCCAGGAATACCCGGGCGCCGTCGGTCGGCGACGAAAAGGTCACGCCCTGCTCGGTGATCTTGCGCCGGTGCGCCAGCGAGAACACCTGGAAACCGCCGGAATCGGTGAGGATCGGCCCGTCCCAGCGGGCGAAACCATGCAGGCCGCCGTGATCGCCGATCACGTCCAGGCCCGGCCGCAGGTACAGGTGGAAGGTATTGCCGAGGATGATCTCCGCACCCAGCGCGCGAATCTGCTCCGGCAAGATGCCCTTGACCGAGCCGTAGGTCCCCACCGGCATGAAGGCGGGGGTCTGGACCGTGCCGCGCGGGAAGGTCAGGCGGCCCCGGCGGGCGTTGCCGTCGGTGGCCTGGAGCTGGAATTGCAGTCTGGACATTGAAAAGCCGGTGTTCGGAAATGGGGGTGGGTGGACCGGGGCTATCGCGGCGGGGTTCTACGAATCCCCAAGCCCGGTTGCGCAGTCGCTACCCCACAGCAACATCGCGTCGCCGTAGCTGAAGAAACGGTAGCGCTCGGCGATGGCATGGCGGTAGGCGGCGAAGATGCGCTCGCGCCCGGAAAACGCCGACACCATCATCAACAAGGTGCTTTCGGGCAGGTGGAAGTTGGTCACCATCGCATCCACGCTGCGAATGCGGTAGCCGGGAAGGATGAAGATCTGGGTTTCCCCGGCGAACGGCTGCAGTTCACCGTCCGGCTTCGCCTCGGTCTTGCGCCAGGCGCTTTCCAGCGAGCGCACCACCGTGGTGCCCACCGCTATCACCCGACCACCCCGGGCACGGGTGCGGCGCACCTGCTCCACCAGTTCGGCGCCGACATTGAGCCATTCGCGGTGCATCACGTGCTGGCTCAGCGAATCCACCCGCACTGGCTGGAAGGTACCGGCACCCACGTGCAGGGTGACGTGGCCGAACTCGATGCCACGCTGGCGCAGGCGCTGCAGCAAGGCCTCGTCGAAATGCAGGCCGGCCGTGGGCGCGGCGACCGCACCGATCTCGCGCGCGAATACGGTCTGGTAGCGCTCGCGATCGTCGGCGCCCGGCTCGCGATGGATGTACGGCGGCAGCGGCAGCCGGCCGGCGTGCAGCAACCACGATTCCAGGGCATCGTCGACGTGGAAGCGCAGCAGGTAGAACTCGCCGTCGCGTCCCAGCACCTCGGCCTCACCGCCGGCATCCAGCGCGATCCGGCTGCCGGCCTTCGGCGACTTGCTGGCGCCGATCTGCGCCCGCGCCTGCTGCTCGCCGAGCAGGCGCTCGATCAGGATCTCCACCCGGCCACCGCTGGCCTTGTGCCCGAACAACCGCGCCGGGATCACCCGGGTGTCGTTGAACACCAGCAGGTCGCCGGCTTGCAGCAGCTCGGGCAGATCGCGCACATGGCGGTCCTGCAACGGCTGCGGCGACGGCGGCACCAGCAGCAGGCGGCTGGCCGAGCGCTCGGCCAGCGGGGCCTGGGCGATCAGCGCCTCGGGCAGGTCGTAGTGGAAATCGGACTTCTTCAAAGCGGCGGCAGCGGGCGGACAGGACCGCATAGTGTACCGGGCGAGGCCGCGGACTCGGCGGGGTCGTGGCAGCAGCTTCAGCCGCGAGCGGCCGCCGTCGCCCCTTCCCACCCGGTCCCGCCCGGTCAGCGCTCGAATTTGGTCGACAGGATCACCGACGAGGTGGTGCGCTCCACCCCCTCCACCGAACCGATGCGATCGGTCAGCACGTCCATCTCACCCACACTGGAGACCACGCCCAGCGCAACCAGGTCGTACGGGCCGCTGACCGAGTGCAGTTCACGCACCTCGGGAATCGCGTGCAACGCTCTCACCACCGCCGACATCTGCTTGGGCATCACCGTGATCATGATGTGGGCGCGGATGCGGGCACGCTCGTAGTCGTCGTGGAGGCGCACGGTGTAGCCGCTGATCACCCCCTGCCGCTCCAGCTTTTCGATCCGGCTCTGCACGGTGGTGCGCGACAGCCCCAGCCTGCGGGCGATCTGGGCGGTGGAGGCGCGGGCGTCCTCGCGCAGCAGCGCGAGCAGTCGTTCGTCGGCGGGCGTCAGTTTCATTCGTCCAGTCCCGTTCGTCGATTCGACGAAACAATACGATTTGTTGTACGAATCATAGCTGCCATTCGCCGATGGTCTCCAGTTAAGTTAAGCCGACACGCCACTTCAGGAGCGCCGCATGGCCTTGATCGACACCCTCGCCCCGTTGCGCGCCCACGCCGGCAGCCGCTTGACCATTGGCCTGGACGACGCCGCCATCGAACGCCTGGCCGTGTCGCATCCGGACCTGTCGCGGGCGATGCAGGCCGCCGCGACGCTGCATGCCGGCCTGGATCAGGAATCAGCCGAGCTACTGGAGCTGGACGAACGTGCGCAGGTCGATGCGGTGCAGTCGGGCTTCGTCAATTTCTATGCCGATGACGTGGTGACTCCGTACGTGGCGCTGGCGGCACGCGGCCCTTGGGTGGTGACGCTCAAGGGTGCGGTGCTGTACGACGCGGGCGGCTACGGCATGCTCGGCTTCGGGCATACCCCCGACGCCGTGCTGGAAGCGATGGCGCGTCCGCAGGTGATGGCCAATGTGATGACCCCCAGCCTGTCGCAGCGCCGCTTCGACCGGGCATTGCGCGCGGAGATCGGGCATACCCGTGGCGGCTGCCCCTATGCCCGGTTCATGTGCCTCAACTCCGGCTCCGAGGCGGTGGGCCTGGCGACCCGTATCGCCGACATCAATGCCAAGCTGCAGACCGACCCGTGCGCGCGGCATGCCGGCGCGCGGATCAAGCGCGTGGTGGTCAAAGGCAGCTTCCACGGACGCACCGACCGGCCGGGGCTGTATTCGGACTCCAGCCGCAAGGCCTACAGCCAGTACCTGGCCAGCTATCGCGGCGAAGACTCGGTAATCGCGATTTCCCCCTACGACGTCGAGGCGCTGACGCGTGCCTTCGCCGAGGCCGGGCGCCACGGCTGGTTCATCGAGGCGGTGTTCCTGGAGCCGGTGATGGGCGAAGGCGATCCCGGCCGTGCCCTGCCCCCGGCGTTCTACGCGGCCGCGCGCACGTTGACCCGCGAGCACGGCAGCCTGCTGCTGGTGGACTCGATCCAGGCCGGCCTGCGCGCCCATGGCGTGCTGTCGGTGGTGGACTATCCCGGCTTCGAGTCACTCGATCCGCCAGACCTGGAGACCTACTCCAAGGCACTCAATGCCGCGCAGTATCCGCTGTCGGTGCTGGCCCTGAGTGAGGCCAGCGCGCAGATCTACCGCAAGGGCACCTACGGCAACACCATGACCAGCAACCCGCGCGCACTGGACGTGGCTTGCGCCACGCTCGGCCTGCTCACCCCGCAGATCCGCGCCAACATCCGCCATCGCGGCACCCAGGCATTGCAGCGGCTGGAGCAACTCAAGACCGAACTGGGTGGGCTGATCACCCAGGTACAAGGCACCGGGCTGCTGTTTTCCTGCGCGCTTGCACCGCAATTCAAGTGTTATGGCGCCGGCTCCACCGAAGAGTGGCTACGCCGGCATGGGGTCAATGTGATCCATGGCGGCGAGAACTCGCTGCGCTTCACTCCGCATTTCGCCATCGACGGTGACGAACTGGAATTGTTGGTCCAATTGATCGGCCGCGCGCTGCGCGAGGGCCCGCGCCGGGAGCAAGCGCAGGCGGCCTGAGCGCGCCGATAGCTTCGCCTCTCGCAGCAGC
>JAATFS010000035.1 GCA_015655035.1 Lysobacterales bacterium
CGGCTCCGCAGCGGAAACAGGTGTGATTTGCGCTGACTGTCCAAGAGCCGATGCATAAGCAGGCCCCGGCCGCGCCAGGGCGATTCGAGACCTGGCAAGGTGGCGACCGGAATCGAGCGCCGCCTCGCGGGAGCCTTCGAGCTACACGTGATCCGACCAAGGCTTTCTGCACTGTCATCCGCCCTCCCATCTGATTTCGAGCAGGTGCTGCCAACTTGAGAAATAGCGGCACGCATCACAGACTATTTAGAGTCCGAAGGGCGCGATGCGGCATCCAGCAACGTCACACCAGGTCATGCATTCCTGGCCGAAGGGCTTGGCGCTTCCGGCGCAGGGCCGGTTCTTCGACGCAAACAGACAGAGCGGATAACTGCGTTCAAGCACGCGGCTGGTGGCCGCGCTGAGATGGTCCATGGCAGTGAACTCCAGATCGATGCGTTGGAGCCGAACCACGGCAAGGCGCTGCCGGCGGTCCAGCACACGCTGGGCGAACGAACCTCCCGGCGAGGGAGGTCGTTCGATCGCCCTGGGCTGGATCAGGCCGCCTGCGGCAGCCGCAGCGAGCGCACCAATCCGCCGATGTCCACGATCAGCGCCACCCGGCCATCGCCGAGGATGGTGGCGCCGGAGACGCCCGCGATGCGGCGGTAGTTGTTCTCGATGTTCTTGACCACTACCTGTTGCTGGCCGACCAGTTCGTCCACTTCCAGTGCAATCTTCTGGCCGTCGCCTTCCACCACCACCACCAGCGGGTCGGCCAACTGCTGGCCCGAGTAGCCGTAGTAGTCGCTGAGCGAGAGGATCGGCAGGTACTCGCCCCGTACTCGCAGCACCCGGCCATCGCCGGCCATGGTGCGGATGTCCTCGGGCTTGGGTTGCAACGCTTCCAGCACATAGGCCAATGGCAGGATCAGGGTCTCGCCGGCAACCGACACGGTCATGCCGTCGAGGATGGCCAGGGTCAACGGCAGCCGGATCAGCACACGGGTGCCGCTGCCAGCGTTGCTCTCCAACTGCACCTCGCCACCCAGGCCCTGGATGTTGCGGCGGACCACGTCCATGCCCACGCCACGGCCGGACAGATCGGTGACCGCATCGGCGGTGGAGAAGCCAGGGGCAAAGATCAGGTCCCAGACCTGCCCATCGGTCGGATTGTCGGGCACGGGAATACCGCGTTCGGCGGCTTTTTCCAGGATCTTGGCGCGGTTGAGGCCACGGCCGTCGTCGCTGACCTCGATGACGATGTGGCCGCCCTGGTGCGAGGCCGCCAGCGTGATCGTGCCGGTCTCGTCCTTGCCGGCGGCGCGGCGCGCGTCGGGTAGCTCCAGGCCATGATCGATCGAATTGCGGACCAGATGAACCAGCGGATCGGCGATCTTCTCGATCAGGCCCTTGTCCAGTTCGGTGCCTTCGCCGATGGTGCGCAGGCGCACCTGCTTGCCCAGGCGGCCGGATAGATCGCGTACCAGGCGCGGGAAGCGGCGGAACACGGCGTCCACCGGCAGCATGCGCACGCTGATCACCGCTTCCTGCAAGTCACGGGTGTTGCGTTCAAGCAGGTCGAGGCCGGCGAACAGGCGCTCGGCGTGGGCCGGGTCGAGTCCGCCGGACACCTGTTTGAGCATGGCCTGGGTGATCACCAGTTCGCCGACCAGGTTGATCAGCGCGTCGACCTTGTCGACGCTCACGCGGATCGAGGTCTCGGCCTCATGGGCGGCACTTGCGGGCGCCGCCGGTGCCGCATGCACGCTGGCAGCCGGGGGAGCTGACGCAGCCGCTGCGGTCGCTGCCGCTGCCGCGCTGACCTGGATCGGTGCGGTCACTGCGGCCGGCATCGGCCGGATATCCAGTTCGCAGTCGTCCACGACCCAGGCGAAGGTGTCTTCGATCTTGCTGCGCGGCACCTTGCCGATCAGACCCAGATCCCAGGCCAGGTAGGCTTCCAGCGGATCCATCTGCTCGAAGCCCGGCAAGCGTTCCAGCCGCGTAGCGATCTGCAATGGACCCAGGTTCTCCAGTTCGCGGATGATGCGCAGCGGATCGTTGCCGCTCATGAACAGAGATGGCGCCGGAACGAAGCCGATCTGCCAGGCCTCCGGTTCGGCTTCTTCGATCGCCGCAGCGACGGCAGCGACCGGCGCCGGGCCGGCGAGCACGGCATTCAGTCGCGCGAGTACGGCTTGCACCGCACTGGGATCGGCTGCCTGGCCATGCTCGGCTTCGCGCAGCAGGGCGCGCAGCACGTCGACCGAACCGAGCATCGCATCGACTGCGCTGGGTGACAGCTCACGCTTGCCCGCACGCAGCTCGTCAAGCAGGGTTTCCAGCACATGGGTCAGACCGGCAATCGACTCGAAACCAAAGGTCGCCGAGCCGCCCTTGATCGAATGCGCTGCGCGAAACACCGAATTGATGATTTCTGGATCTTGCTGGCCTTCTTCCAGCGCCAGCAGGCCCGCCTCCATGGCGTCCAAGCCTTCGCGGCTTTCTTCGAAGAACGTGGCGTGGAAACGTTGCAGGTCCATGCTCATGAGGCGGCGGTCCGGAAGGAGGAGGGGAGGAAGGGGTTCAGCCCAGGACTTTCTGGATGGTGGCGACCAACTGTTCAGGGTTGAACGGTTTCACCAGCCAGCCGGTCGCGCCGGCAGCTTTGCCCTCGGACTTCTTGTCGGCTGCCGATTCGGTGGTCAACATCAACATCGGCGTGAATTTGTAGTCCGGCAACTGGCGCAGCTCGCGGATCAGCGAGATGCCGTCCATGTTCGGCATGTTCACGTCGGTCACCACCGCGTTGAAGCGCTGGCCCTTGGCGCGCCCCAGCGCCACCGCGCCGTCTTCGGCCTCTTCGACGGAAAAGCCGGCCGAGGTGAGTGCGAAGGCCACCATCTGGCGCATCGATGCCGAATCGTCCACCACCAAGATACGTGCGCTCATGCCGGGTTCTCCACAGATTTCAGGTTGTCGTTGGAAGCGTTCAAGCCCAGTACCGCGCCGACGCCGAGCAAGCGGGCCGCATCCTTGAAAGTGGCGTTGCAGTGATCGAATCCGGTGGCCCGGCCCGCGCCACGTCGGGCATCGACGAATGCGCATAGCACTTGCACGCTGGCGGTGTGGATGCGGCGGACCTGGCTGGCGTCGAGCCGGAGTTCGCTTTCCTGCGCTAGGAACGGCGCGAGCTTCTGCTTGAGGTCGGCGCTGGTCTCGATGCCGAGATCCTCACCCAGTGACACTGTGCTCATCGTTGCTCCGGAAGGGATGGTTCTGGCACCGGTAACGGCAGCGCGGCACGGAACTTTAGGCGGCTCTGCCCTGGCTGCACCGAAATGGTGATCAATGCAGCAGCTGCGAAGCATCCAGCAGGATCATCGGACGCTGGGTGAGCCGGGCCACGCCCCGGAACAATTGGTTGGAAATGCGGCAAAGGCGGGCGTTGTCCGGCGGCTCGATCTGCTGGTCGGTCAGGCTGGTCACGTCCTCTACCGCAGACACCCTCAACCCCATCGTGTCGCCGTCCTCTTCCAGCACCACGACCCGGGTATGCATGTCGATCGTGGCGGCGGACGTACCCAGGTGCAGCCCGAGGTCGAGCACCGGCACCACCTGTCCACGCAGGTTCATGATGCCCAGCATTGCCGGTGCGGTGCCGCGCAACGGTAGCAGCGGCACTGGCAACACCACTTCCTGGACCTTGAGCAACTCCAGTGCATAGGTTTGTCCGCCACAGCGCAGACGCAGCCAGCGGGTACTACGGTCAGGGGGACGGCCGGACGCAGGCGGTTCGCACGGATCCACGGACGCCCGTGGGGATACCGCCAGGGCACGCGGCACGGGCTTGACGACGGCGGCCTGCCCGATGGGCGCAGCCGCCGCGCCAGCTCCCGCGCTGAAGGCAGGATCGGCATCCATCTCGGCCAGCAGCTCGGCGGCGATCTGATCGGGAGTCGGGGCGCTGGTGGGCGTGGCTGGCGCATTGCCGGCGAAGGCCGGATCGGCATCCATCTCGGCCAGCAGTTCGGCGGCGATCTGATCGGGAGTCGGGGCGCTGGTGGGCGTGGCTGGCGCATTGCCGGCGAAGGCCGGATCGGCGTCCATCTCGGCCAGCA
>JAATFS010000059.1 GCA_015655035.1 Lysobacterales bacterium
GGCATCATCGGCATGCCGCAGCAGCTCATCATCGGCATGTTCCCGTACATCATGCCGCAGGGGGTGCCGCAGGCCATCATCGACATCATCATGTCGCAACAGTCCTTGAGCATCTCCATCGAGCTGCCTTCGGCCGGCTTCATCACGCACATCATGCCGTCGCTCGTCATCGAGCAATCCATGTGGCACATCATCGGCATCATGGTGGCCATCGGCATGGCAGGCATGCCCGACATCGGCATCGCGTTCATCGGCATCGACATCATGTTCATTGCAGAGTTCATGGCAAGCTCCAGGCGGGGTGGGAGGACAGCTTATCTCTTTTCGAAATGTGATCATGTCTATAAGTCATGATCATTCCAATTGATTGAATCAAAAAGAAAAATATCCGTTATCCCAGACGTCTGTCCGCTTTGATGGACGTGGTTATATCGCTATGCCGACTGATTGTTTCCGTGCGTACGGGCATGCCCCCAAATTGCCTGCTCCTTGGATATATCTGTTCGCCGATGAGCACCAGCACTCTTGCTACTGCAACTCTCTACGACGTCGCCGAATATCGCCGCCGCAAGGCGCTGCGCGATTGCGGCCAGCGCAGCCAGCGCCGGGAATTCCTGTGGGTGTATCCCGGCTGCGTGGTGGCGTCGGTGGCGGTGTTCCTCCCGGCCCGGCCGAATGCGGCGGACATGCTGCATAGCGCCCGAGTGGCGGCGCGCTTCGGCGGCTAGCTAGCGAGCCCAGGGGCATGCGGTGACGTCCGTCGATGATGGCAGCCCTGTACAACCGCCCGATCTCGTTGCCTTGGTTGCGCGCCGCCTGGCCGGACTACGGCGACAGCGGCAATTGTCGCTGGAGGCGCTGGCCAGGGCCTCGCGCGTCAGCCGCGCGATGCTCTGGCAGATCGAACAAGGGCGCAGCGCGCCGACCCTGAAGGTACTGGTGCGGATCGCCGATTCGCTCGACGTGCCGTTGACCGACCTGTTGCAGGGCGAGCGCGGGCAACAGGCCGAGTTGCTGAGGGCCTGCGATGCCAAGCAACTGGTTTCGGCCGAAGGCGGCTATGTATCGCGTGCGTTGTTCCCGTTTGCCGGCGCACATGCGGTGGAGTTCTACGAGATCCGCTTGCAGCCCGGCGTGGTCGAGCGTGCCGATGCGCACGCGGCCGGTACCGTGGAGAATCTGGTGGTCAGCGTGGGCAGGGCGGAGGTCGATGTCGGTGGACGGACTTACGTATTGGCCACCGGTGACGCACTGCATTTCCGCGCCGATCGTGCGCATGCATATCGCAATCCCGGGAGCGAGCCGGCATTGCTGTATCTGGTGATGAGCTACGCGGGCGTACTCAACAATGGTTGATCCGGAATCACGGGTCCGGCGGACGTGCCACCGGTAGATGCCAGCCGTAGCGGATCGCCATGAAGCGCAATCCGAAGCAGGTGAAGGCGCCCAGGGCCAGCGACCAGGGTTGCGGCAGTGCCAGGACATGGCCGAGGGCGACGATACCGCTACCCAGCAGTGCGGCAACGGCATACAGCTCGGCTTGCAGCACCACCGGCGTACGCGCCACCAGCAAGTCGCGCACGATCCCGCCGCCGATACCACTGAGCATGCCCAGCAGCGTCGCGCTCAACGGCGACAGTCCGAACGCCAGTGCCTTGCTGGTGCCATAGACCGCGAACAGCGCCAGTCCGGCGGCATCGAATATCTGCACCGGATTGCGCAGCCGCTCCAATTGCGTATGCCAGTAGAAGCCCGCCACGCCGGCCGCGCACGCGGTGAGCAGGTAGCGCGCCTGCAACAGCGCTGCGGGGGGAGTGGAGCCGATCAATACATCGCGGATGATGCCGCCGGAAACGGCGGCCGCGCACGCCAGCACCAGCACCCCGAACAAGTCCAGCCGGTGGCGAACGGCGACGGTGGCGCCGCTGAGTGCGAACACGAAAGTGCCGACCAGGTCGAGCAGCAGTAGGAAGATCGCCAAGACCGGAAACATGTAGACGAGGGCGGCGTAGCATCGCAGCCGCCCCCGTGCTTGTCACTCCTTGGGTGGAATGCCGCGCTGCGGACGTCCGAAGATGATCCGCGCCGCGCGCTGGTAGCTCCAGTACGCCATTGCCCAGTTAACCAGCACCACGAAGCGGTTGCGGAAGCCGATCAGGAAGTACACGTGCGCAGCCAGCCAGAACCACCAGGCCAGCAGTCCCGAGAGCTTGAGCTTGCCGACGTGCACGATCGCGGCCATGCGCCCGATCGTGGCCAGGTTGCCATAGTCTTGGTAGCGGAACGTCGGTGCAGGCTGGCCTGCTGC
This sequence comes from Lysobacterales bacterium, assembly GCA_015655035.1. Lineage (GTDB taxonomy): Bacteria > Pseudomonadota > Gammaproteobacteria > Xanthomonadales > Xanthomonadaceae > JAATFS01. Next base: position 2,309 of record JAATFS010000059.1, read on the forward strand.
GCGGGCACGCAGTGCGCGGGCGATGTGCTTGCCCATCTGCTTGGCCGCAGGCGCTACGCCTGGGACCGGCTTGCCATCCTGCTGCACCGACGCCAGGTCGCCGCCGACGAAGATCTCCGGATGGTCGGGCACGCTCAGGTCCGGTGCCACCAGCACGCGGCCGGCACGGTCCAGCGGTACGCCGAGCGTGCGCGCCAGCGGCGAGGCCGCAACGCCGGCGGCCCAGACCACGGTATGGGACGGCACGAAGGTATCGCCGAGCCGGTAGCCGTCGGCATCGATATGCGTGACCGGCGTGCCGGTGTGCACCTCCACGCCGAGTTTCTCGAGCTGGCGCTCGGCTTTGGCGGTCAGGTCCGGCGGGAACGAAGGCAGCACGCGCGGACCGGCCTCGATCAAGCGGACCTTGGCCTCGCGCGGGTCGATGTTACGGAACTCGTTCTTCAACGTATGACGGGCAATTTCCGCCAAGGTGCCGGCGAGTTCGACGCCAGTAGGGCCGCCGCCCACGATGGCGAAGTTGAGCCAGGCCGCGCGTGCGGCCGGATCGGTCTCGATCTCGGCGTGCTCGAATGCCATCAGCAGCTTGCGCCGTAGCAGCAGCGCGTCGTCCAGGGTTTTCAAACCCGGCGCATAGGGGGCCCACTGGTCGTTGCCGAAGTAGGCATGCGCGGCACCGGTGGCCAGCAGCAGGCTGTCGTAGCCAACGATGCGATCGTCGGCCAGTACCACCTGGCGCCGTGCCGCGTCGATGTGTATGACTTCGCCGAGTTGCACCTCGACGTTGCGTTGCTGCCGCAGGATGTTGCGCAGGGGAGCGGCGATGTCGGGCGCCGACAGGCCGGCCGTGGCGACCTGGTACAGCAATGGCTGGAACAGGTGATGGTTGTGGCGATCGATCAGGGTGATGCGGAAATCCGCGGTGTCGAGCGCGCGCGTGGCCCAGAGGCCGGCGAAGCCGCCGCCGATGACGACGAGATGGTGGGAGGTTGTGCTCATGTGAGGTGGGGTGGGTGGAGGGAAGCGGTGGCGTCCGCGCGACTCAGAACCCGCTGCACGCGAGGCGAGCAGGACAGGCGCGGCCGGGCCGGTGTTGCCTGCGCAGCGATGCAGATCGCAGGGCTGGCAACGCCGACGGAAATCTTGACCATGCCGTGATTCTGACATGTCCAGGGCGACATTCGATGGAGGATACTGGTCTCAATTCTTCGATAGGCCACGCTCATGGCAGAAGTCGAAAAGCGCATTGCCTTGCTGATCGATGCGGATAACGCGCCATCCTCCAAGATCGACGCGATCCTCACGGAACTGGCGCGGTACGGCACCGCCAATGTCAGGCGTGCCTATGGAAACTGGAAAAGCCCGCATCTGAAGGGCTGGGAATCGGTACTGCACGAGTATGCCATCCGTCCGATCCAGCAGTTCGCCTATAGCTCCGGAAAGAACGCATCGGACATGGCGATGGTGATCGACGCGATGGATCTGCTGTATGCGCGCAACCTCGACGGCTTTGCCATCGTTTCCAGCGATGCCGACTTCACTCCGCTGGTGATGCGGCTGCGGGGCGAGAACCTGCAGGTCTATGGATTCGGCGAGGCCAAGACACCGCAGCCCTTCGTGCGCGCCTGCTCCAATTTCCTGTATCTGGAAAAACTCGGAGCGACCGAAGAGAAGGACGTTCCCGCCGAAACCCGGGTGATGAGCAAGGCGCAACTGCAGGCCGACGACATCCTGGTGCATCTGCTGAACAGCGCGGTGAGCGCGGCTGCCGACGAGGATGGCTGGTCCCATCTCGGGCCGGTGGGCAGCCACATCCGCAACAAGGGGCCGTTCGATTCGCGCAACTACGGCTACGAAAAGTTGAGCGCGCTGATCAAGGCGATCGATCTGTTCGAGGTACGGCAGGAAGGCAAGACCATCTGGGTGCGCGACAAGCCCAAGTCCAAGCC
>JAATFS010000061.1 GCA_015655035.1 Lysobacterales bacterium
CTGGGGTGGCTGGAAGCGCGCGCACATGCTGCCCACCCATGCCGCGCCGGCAGTGGCCACGCCTGCAGAGATACCCAGCCCACCACCCGCAACGGTGGCGGACATACCACTGGCGGACGTACGCGACTGAGTTTCGCCTGCGAGCGTGGGCGGCAGGAACGTTCGAGTCGGAGTTCTGCGAGCGGGCGGATTTGCAACGATTCGCCGGACGACCCAGCCCCGCCACAGATCAGGAATCGGCGGGAATTGCGCACCGCGCGAACTCTCCTAGATGCTGGCACAGCACAGCACAGCGTCGAGTCGGCGATCACCTCTGGCTCCGCTCGCCCCTCATCCGCTCCTTCGAAGCACCTTCTCCCGGCCGGAGAAGGAAGCGCAAACACCACCGACCCCAAAAACGCAAACGGCCACCCGAAGGTGGCCGTTTGCTTGCAGCAGCGCGAAGCCGCGGCGGAATTACTCTGCCTTGGCAGCGGCAGCAGCGGCCTGACGGGCCAGCTTGGCCTGCGCAGCGGCAGCCAGGTCTTCCTTGATGCGGGCAGCCTTGCCTTCCAGGCCACGCAGGTAGTACAGCTTCCCGGCGCGAACCTTACCGCGACGCTTCACTTCGACCGAGTCGATGATGGCGCTGTGGGTCTGGAAGACGCGCTCGACGCCGTAGCCGTGCGAGATCTTACGGACCGTGAACGAGGAGTTCAGGCCAGCGTTCTTGGTACCGATGACCACGCCTTCGTAGGCCTGGACGCGCTCGCGGTTGCCTTCCTTCACCTTGACGTTGACGACAACGGTGTCGCCCTGGTTGAACTCGGGCAGCTGGCGCTGGATCTGGGCGGCTTCGAAATCGGCCAGGATGGTCTTGTTGAGTTTGCTCATGGTGTGGGCACCGCTTGTGTCTGGTGATATTGGTCCGGCAGTCGCCGCACGGCGATTGCGCGATATTCGGGAGTCGGCCAAACAGAAGGCTGGCCGGAAAGCCGCGTATTGTACCCCAAATTCTTTCCGTGTGGGCCAGGGGTTAGCCTTTTTTATGTTGCCCGTCCAGTTGCTGGCGCCGGAACTCGTCCAGCAGGGCCCGGTCGGCGCGATCGAGGCCCGCCTCGTCGAGCAGTTCCGGCCGGCGCAGCCAGGTGCGGCCGAGTGATTGCAGGCGGCGCCAGCGAGCGATCGCGGCATGGTTGCCGGAACGCAACACCTCGGGCACGTCACCCCACTCATGCGTGGACGGATGACTGTAGTGCGGACAATCCAGCAGGCCTTGCGGCCCTTCGAAACTGTCCTGCGCCGCTGATTCGGCGTCGTTGAGCACGCCATCCTGCAACCGCGTCACCACGTCCACCAGCACCGCCGCACCCAACTCGCCACCGGACAGCACGTAGTCGCCGATGGAAATTTCCTCGTCGACTTCGTTGGCAATCAGACGTTCGTCGATACCTTCGTAGCGCCCGCACAGCAGCACCATGCGCGGCAGTTGCGCCAGTTCGCGCGCACGCACCTGGGTCAACGGCCGCCCTTGCGGACTGAGGTAGATCACCGGCGCCGGACGCGAATCCGCCGCACGCACCGCCGCCAAACAGGCTCGCAACGGTTCGATCAGCATCACCATGCCTGGCCCGCCGCCGAAGGGACGATCGTCCACCCGGCGGTAGTTGCCCTGCGCATGGTCGCGCGGATTCCAACCATTGAGTTCCAGCAAGCCACGCTCCTGCGCCCGCCCGACCACGCCGAACGCCGCGCATTGCGCGATGAACTCGGGGAACAGGCTGACGACGTCGATACGCATGGACTGGAATCAGGAATTCGGAATTGGATGGGGCAACAAGGGCGGCGCAGGATCATCGATCCTGCCCACTGACGAGGCTACGTGCCCGGTCAGAATTCCGGGTCCCAGTCGACCACGATCAGATTGGCGTCGAAATCCACCGACGTGACGAAATCCGGCTGCACGAACGGGATCAGCCGCTCACGGTCGCCGCGCACCACCATCACGTCATTGGAACCAGTGGAAAACAGGTGCGACACCGTCCCCAGCTCCACGCCATCCACGGTCCGTACCTGCAAGCCTTCCAGGTCGACCCAGTAGTACTCGTCGGGCCGGGGCGGCGGCAGCACGCTGCGCGACACGTAGATCTCGGTCCCGCGCATGCCCTCGACCACGGTGCGGTCGGTGATATCGGGGAACGTGGCCACCAGGTGCTTGCCGGCATCACGCCCGCGCACACCACTGAGCGTGGATTCCTGCCCGTCGGGCGTGCGCATGATCCACGGCTGGTAGCGGAAGATCGAAAGACGCGGCTCGGTCCAGGACTCAAGCTTGACCTCGCCACGTACGCCGAAAGCGCCGGTGACCCTGCCCAACAGGATGCGGCGCTCGATATTCTTCATCGGATAAGCTCGGGCCGCACCCGGAGACGCGGCCCTGCCGGATCAGGCCGCAGCGGCCTGAGCCTTGGTCGCTTCCTTGTACAGGTTGCGGACCTTGTCGGTGAGCTGGGCGCCATTGGAGACCCAATGGTCGACACGGGCGACATCCAGCACGATGCGCTGCTCAGCGCCCTGCGCAACCGGGTTGTAGTAGCCCAGGCGCTCGATGTTGCGGCCGTCGCGCGCGCTGCGCACGTCGGTGACGATGATGTGGTAGAACGGACGCTTCTTGGCGCCGCCACGGGTCAGTCGAATCTTGACCATTGCAGTAATTCCTATATTGCCCAGTCGCCAGGATGGCGCGGTAAGCCGGCGATTATAGCGGGGGTTTTCGTCAATTCCAAGCCGGCGACTGGGTCAGAGCGCCTGCCACGGTTGAGTCTCCAGCGCCCGGGCCAATAATTCCAGGGCATGCGGGCGCGGTACGAACACACGGCCGTCGATCGATGCCAACGGCTGCTGGCCTCGGGAATTGCAGATGAATGCACCCTCGAAGCCCCCCAACTCGGCCAGTCCGACCGGTCGGACCTGCTGCGCCACGCCCAGCGCCGCCAGGCCCGCTTGCAGCAGTCGTTGCTGGGTGCCGCGTAGCGCTGGCCCCTGAGGCCAGGTCACGCCCGCTGCGTCCCATAAGCCCAGGTTCCAGACCGAGCCTTCGACGATTAGCCCTGCCGGGTCGACGAACAGCGCATCGTCGAATCCATCGGCCATTGCCTGCCGGCGCTGCTGGAAAAGCGGAAAGGTCCCCACGTGCTTGAGCCGTGGCGTATCACGCACGAACGCGACCGAACGCACTCTCAACGCCTGCCCTGACGCCTCCGAAGGCGGTCCCAGCGATACCAGCAGATCCGGCTCGAGCGCACGCAACGGGTCGCGGAAGTCGAAGTCGCGTGCGAATACGGTGATCCGCACCGAGGCATCGCCGCTGCCGAATGCGTTCAAGCCGGCGTGCAGATCCCGCCGTACTCGCAGCGGATCGAGCCCGACGCCGAACAGCGCCTCGGTGCCGTGCTGCAGCCGCTGCAGATGCATATCCAGCCCGCGCGCACGGCCCTGGCGCAGTTGCAACGTGGTGAAATGGCCATAGTTGACCAGCGCCGCCGCGGCCAGTACCTCGGCCGACGCGGGCTGGCCATTGCACAGGATCAACGCCACAGCAGCGCCTGCGCCTGCGACCACCAGTCCCCGATCAAGCCTGCCACCGGGCGCGCCTGCGCCATCCATGCCGCTTGCCCGGCCCAGGCCTGTATCGCCTCGATTCGGTCCTCGCGGCCAGCGGCCTGGCGCATCGGCGCAGTCAGCCCCCGCTGCACCGGATACGGCCGGGGGGGCGGCACATCGGCACGGGCAGCGGCACGTACGTAGTCGGTGGCCAGGGCGCGGCCGAGGCGACCACTGAAGGCACGGGTGGGCCAGGTCTGCTCGGGCTCGGCGGTCGTCAACGCGTCGGCCCAGGCCGGCGCCACATGCGCCTCCGGGGTACGCAGGAAACCGGTACCGATCTCGACCGCACTGGCGCCAAGCAGCAGCGCGGCCGCGACACCACGCGCATCGCCGATGCCGCCGGCCGCGATCACCGGCACCTCGAGCCGGTCGGCCAGGCGCGGCAGCAAGGCGAACAGTCCAGCCAGTTGGTGCTCGGCGCTGGCGTCGTCGAACGCCCCACGATGCCCGCCGGCCTCGAAGCCCTGCGCCACCACCGCATCGGCGCCGGCCGCCTGGGCAGCCAAGCCCTCCTCCAGCGTGGTGGCGCAGGCGAACCATGCGATACCGGCCCGCTTCAGGCGCTGCACCTGCGTTGGCGCGAATATGCCCATGATCGACGAGGCCACCGCTGGGGATGCCCGCAGCAAGGCATCGAACTGTGCATCGATATCGGCCGGACCGGCGTCGCCGGCCGCC
>JAATFS010000363.1 GCA_015655035.1 Lysobacterales bacterium
CAACTTCTTCCATGCCGATGCGCATGCTGGCAACATCTGGGTCGACAGCGATCCGGCGCTGCGCCACAACCCGCGCTTCATCGCGCTGGACTTCGGCATCATGGGCCAGCTGTCGCAGAAGGATCAGTACTACCTGGCCGAGAACTTCATGGCCATCTTCCGCAAGGATTACCGGCGCATCGCCGAGTTGCACGTGGAAGCGGGCTGGATGCCGTCGGACTTGCGCATCGATGAGCTGGAAGCGGCGGCGCGCTCGGTATGCGAACCGTACTTCACCCGGCCGCTGTCGCAGATATCGCTGGCCGAGGTGCTGATCAAGCTGTTCCGCGTGGCCCAGCGCCACCAGCTCACGTTGCAGCCGCAGCTGATCCTGTTGCAGAAAACCCTGCTCAACATCGAAGGCGTCGGTCGCCAGCTCGATCCGGAGCTGGATATCTGGGCGGTGGCGCGCCCGGTGCTGGAACGCATCCTGCTGGCGCGCTACAGCCCGCGCCGGGTGCTGGCCGAACTGCGCAAGCGCCTGCCCGAGATCCTGACCCAGGGCCCGGACATGCCACGCCTGGTACACACCTGGCTCGAACAGCAAGTGCAAGGGCGGCACCAGGTGGACGTGCGCTCGACCGACCTGGCCGCGCTGGACCTGAGCCTGCGCCGCCTGCAGCGGCGCGTAGTCACCGCCATTGCCGGCAGCGCGCTGCTGGTGGTGGCTGCGGTCCTGTATGGCCTGCAGCCGGACGGCACGTATTTCGGTGCGGTACCGCTATGGAGCTGGATCAGCGGCGGGATCGGCGGCGTGGCGCTGCTGTCGGCCTGGCTGCGGCGATAGCCGTGGTGGACGCGGACGATCCATCGCTGAGTAGTTCCCCCGAACGCTTGCAGATTCTGCATATCGACGAAGCCCTGGCGGTGGTGAACAAGCCGGCCGGGCTCATGGTCCACGACAGCAAGCTGGCACGTGGCGAGGACGATTTCCTTGCCGACCGCTTGCGCGAGCAATTGGGCCGGCCGATCTTCCTGGTGCACCGGCTCGATCGCGCCACCAGCGGCTGCCTGCTGCTGGCCTTCGACCGCGACAGCGCCAGTGCGCTGGGCAAGGCGCTGATGGCCGGCGAGGTGGGCAAGGACTACCTGGCGATATGCCGTGGCTGGCCGGCCGAAGAGCGCTTCAGCGTCGACCATGATCTGGACGGTGGCCCGGGCAAGCCGGTCAAGAAGCAGGCGATCACGCATTTCCAGCGCCTGCTCAGCGGTGAGCTGGAGATTCCGTCCACCGGGTTTGCCACCTCGCGCTATGCACTGCTGCGCTGCCAGCCGCAGACCGGGCGCTTCCGCCAGATCCGTCGCCATCTCAAGCACCTGTCGCATCACTTGATTGGCGACACCAGCCACGGCGATGGCCGGCACAACCGCAGTTTCCGCATGCTGGGCGTGCACCGGATGCTGCTGCATGCCGAGCGGCTGTCGTTTCCGCACCCGCATGACGGGCGCCGGCTGTCGGTCAGCGCCGCGCCGGATGGCGAGTTCGCCAAGGCCTGCGGGTTGTTCGGCTGGGAGCCGCCGGCAGCACCGATCTGACGCTATGCATTCCTTCTCCCGCAAGCGCAGAAAGTGTCCCTAAGGCGCGGATGAGGGCCAGCTCCCCCCGATCAGGGCTTGCCCGGCGGCGTATCGATGATCTTCTCCAGATCCTTCTGCAGATCGGTGAACAGCGGCACCATCTTCTGCTGCACCGCCACCATCAGGTTCTGCATCAGCGCCGGGGTCTTGTCCAGCAGGCTCTGCCCGGCCGGGCTCTCGTAGAACTCGGCCATCGCCAGCACGTCCTCGCGCGAGAACGAGCGCTTGTACAGATCCACGTACAACGGCCGCATTTCCGACCACGACAGCGCCTTGCGCACGGTCTGCCGGGTGCGTTCCTGGATGCGTTGCACCTGCGCCTGTTGGTCGCTGGCCAGGGGGCGCTGTGCGGCCAGCTGGGCAAATTGCTGCTGCTGCATCGCCTCGATCTGCGGCAGCATGGTGTCGAGCATGTTCTGCGCGCGCGAAGCGGCCAGCAGGCGGTTGACGTCGGCCTCGCTCGGAGCGGTCTGGGCCAGTGCCACTGGCGCCATCGTGGCCAGCAGCAGTGCCAGGCCAATGCGCTGGAGCCGCGTGCGCAACGGAAGGGAACGGGTCGGTGTCATCGGCATCCTGCGGGAAGTGGGACGAAGGCAGGATAAGGGATTGGTTGCGCGCGCGCCGTGGCCGCCGGGCCGATACAATCGTAGGATGGGCAACGATCCTCTCCCTATCAACGCGAACCTGGCGATCCCGCAGAGCGAGATCGTCGAGCGCTTCGTGCGCGCCAGCGGGGCCGGCGGGCAGAACGTCAACAAGGTATCCACTGCGGTGGAACTGCGTTTCGACGTGGCCGGCTCGCCGTCGCTGCCCGAACCGGTGCGCGAGCGGTTGCTGGCGCGCCGCGATCGCCGCGTGACCGGCGACGGCGTGCTGGTGATCGATGCCCAACGTTTTCGTACCCAGGAGCGCAACCGCGAGGATGCGCGCGTGCGCCTGGTCGAGTTCATCGCCGCCGGACTGGCGGTGCCCAAGCGACGGATTGCCACCAAACCCACCCGTGGGTCCAAGCTGCGCCGGCTCGATGCCAAGAGCCAGCGCGGCCAGACCAAGCGGGGGCGTTCATCGTCCCACTGGGAGTAAGAGTTGAGTCAAGACGCCCCGATGTTGCCACCGGTCAACCAGGCCGATCCCCTGCTGCAACCCGTCCCCCAACGCATGCCGTCCGGGCATGGCCCCATCGGTCGCTGGATGGGGCGCAGCGCGTTGAAGCTGACCGGCTGGAAGATCGTGGGGACGCTGCCGGATGTTCCCAAGCTGGTGATGATCGTGGCACCGCATTCGTCCAACTGGGATGGCTTTGTTGGTTTCGCGGCCAAGTTCGCGTTGGGTTTCGAGGTGCGCGTGCTGGGCAAGGCGCAGTTGTTCTGGTGGCCGCTCGGGCCGCTGCTGCGCAAGCTCGGCGCGATCCCGCTCGACCGCAGCCAGGCCCAGGGCACGGTCGGCCAGGCGGTACGGCTGATCCGCAATTCCGATCGGCTGTGGTACGTGCTGACCCCGGAGGGTACGCGCAAGCGGGTGGAGCAATGGAAGGCCGGTTTCTGGAAGATCGCCACCGAAGCAGGGGTGCCGATCCTGCCGGTGTACTTCGATTACCCCAGCCGCACCATTGGCCTGGGCGAACTGTTCCATCCCGGCCAGGACATGCAGGACGACATTGCCGCGATCCGTAACTGGTACCGGCCGTGGCGCGGCAAGAACCGCGATACCTTGTGAGCGTGTCGGGCGTGCGCTGATGCCGCGGCCGTCGCCTTGATTTTCAAGAGCGGATCGCCCCGCGCGCTCCGATGAACCGGCCCGGCAGTGTCCGGGCCTTGCTGACGGAATCCTTCGACAATGACGCATCCTCTTTCCCGTTTGCTGGTCCTCTCCCTCATGTTGCTGGCAGGCCAGGCACTGGCCGTGGAGCCGGTGCTGGTGCTGCATGGCGGCGCCGGAGTGGAGAAGGCCGGATTGACGCCACAGGACCAGGCCGCGGCACGGGCGGCGATGGAAAGCGCATTGCGCGCAGGCCACGCGGTGCTGGCGCGCGGCGGCAGCGCGGTGGAGGCGGTCGCCGCCACCATCACCGTGCTCGAGGACTCGCCGCAGTTCAACGCCGGCAAGGGCGCGGTATTCACCCATGATGGCAAGAACGAGCTGGACGCCGCGATCATGGACGGCAGTACCGGCAACGCCGGTACCGTAGCGGGCGTGCACCGGATCAAGAATCCGATCCAGCTCGCGCGCACGGTGATGGACCGCTCCAAGCACGTGATGCTGGTGGGCGAAGGCGCCGAGCGGTTCGCGCAGGAGCAGGGCGTCAGCCTGGTCGATCCGGCGTATTTCCGCACCGACAAGCGCTGGAAGCAATTGCAGAAGGCGCTGAAGGAAGAAGCCTCCGGCCAGGCCCATGCGGACCTGGAGACCGCCAAGCACTTCGGCACCGTGGGCGCACTGGCGCTGGACACGCAGGGCCGGCTGGCCGCTGGCACCTCCACCGGCGGCATGACCAACAAGCGCTACGGCCGCGTTGGCGACTCGCCGATCATCGGCGCCGGCACCTACGCCAATAGCCAGTGCGCGGTATCGGGCACCGGCTGGGGCGAGTACTACATCCGCGCAGTAGCCGCGTACGACATCTGCGCACGGATGAAATACGCCGGCCAGTCGCTCGACCAGGCCGCCGAGGCGGTGATCGACGAGCAGATTCCGAAGGCCGGTGGCAACGGCGGCGCGATCGCGCTCGATGCCAAGGGCAACGTCGCCTTCCCATTCAATACCGAAGGCATGTATCGCGGCCGCATCGGTGGCGATGGCGTGCCGCATGTGGCGATTTTCAAGGACGAGACGCTATAGCAGCCGGAAGTCGGGAGCCACGGTTCGAGCGTCGGCCCGCCTTAAGCGGCCAAGGCGTAATGCGCGTTTCTCACAAACCGATCCAATGGCACATGCCGCTGCCGCGCAAACGGAGTAGTTTGCGCGGTTGCCGTCGTCACGCTGAAACCACAGGAGTTTTTCTTCATGTCGCGTACCGTCTTATTGG
>JAATFS010000374.1 GCA_015655035.1 Lysobacterales bacterium
CCATCATCACCCGCAGCGATTGGCGGCTGTCGCCCGGCGCGCAGACGGTGTTGGCGGCACTGAAAAATGCCGCCGCGCAGGTGTACCGGTAGCGCCCGCGCCAGTGGCCCGCGCCCATTTGCGGAGCCGTTACTGGCGCGCCGCCGCCGTTCAGCTCCAGCCGGCGTCGACCACGAATTCCTGCGCGGTGCAGGCACGCGCCTGGTCCGATGCCAGGAACAGCACCATTGCCGCGATGTCCTGCGGATACACCTTGTCGGGCAGGCACTGGTTGCGGCGCAGCTCGCGCTCGCCGTCTTCGTCCAGCCATAGCGCGACCTGGCGCTCGGTCATCACCCAACCCGGCGTGACGATGTTGATGCGGATGCGTTGCGCGCCCAGTTCATGCGCCAGTCCGCGGGTCAGCCCGTTCACGGCGGACTTGGCGGTGGCATAGACCGGGTAGCCGCCGGTCTTGTTCTGCCAGCCGGTGGAACCGAGGTTGACGATCGAGCCGCCGCCCAGGCGCTGCATGCCCGGCACCACCGCCTGGATGGCAAAGAACGCCGGCCGCTGGTTGATCGCCACGCGCCGGTCCCAGTACTCGGGCGTGACCTCGGCCAGCGCATGCCGGTCGTCGCTGCCGACGTTGTTGACCAGCGCGTGGAAGTCGCCCAGTTCGGATGCGGCATCGGCGATGGCCTGTTGCAACGCGGCGATATCGGTAACGTCGCAACGGCGCTGCCACGGCCGCGGATGGCCCGCCGCCGCGATGCGCTCGGCCAATGCCGCGCTCTCCGGCCCGGCCAGATCGACAAACGCCACCTGCGCGCCCTGTTGCGCGAAGGCCTCCACCAGCGCCGCGCCAATGCCGCTGCCGCCGCCGGTCACGAAGACGCGCCGCCCTTGCAGTTCCGGGTAGCGCGCTTGGCCGATGGCATCGGACGGGAGAGACGCCGGCGGCGTCGACGAGGTCTGGATCTGCATCAGGAAAGCCTCCGTTGGGTAGTTCGTTATCGATACAAATATGTATATCGATAATGCGCATATTGTTATTTTTGAAATATCAATATGCCCTGTAGGATCGCCGCCGTAAAGCGCTGTCGCGGTTGTCACGCCGCACGCCCCGTCCCATCCCCGGTTCAAGGATCCCGCCACTCATGGGCTTACCGAAGAAGCCGCTCCGGCGCAGCCAGCAATGGTTCGGCCGTGACGAAAAGCATGGTTTCTACTACCGCAGCTGGCTCAAGAGCCTGGGCATCCCTCACGACATGTTCGACGGCCGACCGGTGATCGGCATCTGCAATACCTGGTCGGAACTGACCCCCTGCAACAGCTCGTTCCGCGAGCTGGCCGAACACGTCAAGCGCGGTGTCTACGAAGCCGGCGGTTTCCCGCTGGAATTCCCGGTGATGTCGCTCGGGGAAACCCAGATCCGCCCGACCGCGATGCTGTTCCGCAACCTGGTCAGCATGGACGTGGAAGAATCGATCCGCGCCAATCCTATCGACGGCGTGGTGCTGCTGATGGGCTGCGACAAGACCACGCCATCGTTGCTGATGGGCGCGGCCAGCGTCGATCTGCCCACCATCGGCCTGTCCGGCGGGCCTTCGCTGTCGGGCAACTGGCGCGGGCAACCGGTGGGCTCGGGCACCGGCGTCATCCAGATGTCGGAGATGGTGCGCGCCGGCACCCTGAGCCAGGAGGAATTCGTCGAAGCCGAAGCCAGCATGCAGCGCTCCAAGGGCAGCTGCATGACCATGGGCACGGCCTCGACGATGGCGAGCATGGTCGAGGCGCTGGGCATCTCGCTGCCGGAAAACGCCGCGATCCCGGCGGTGGATTCGCGCCGCTTCCGGCTCGCGCATTTGTCCGGGCGGCGGATCGTGGAGATGGTCAAGGAGGATCTGCGGATGTCGCGCATCCTCACCCGGCCCGCCTTCGCCAACGCGATCCGCACCAACGCCGCCATCGGCGGTTCGACCAACGCGGTGATGCACCTGCTGGCGCTGGCGGGCCGGCTGGGCGTCGAACTCACGCTGGACGACTGGGACCGAATCGGTTCGCGGCTGCCGTGCCTGGTCAACCTCAAGCCATCCGGCCACTACCTGATGGAAGATTTCTACTATGCCGGCGGCCTTCCGGCGGTGCAGCGCGAAATCGCCGAATACCTGGACCTGGACGTCATCACCGCCAACGGCAAGACCCTGGGCGAGAATATCGCGCAGGCCCCTTGCTGGAACCGCGATGTCATCCGTCCGCTCGATACGCCCTTCAAGCCCGAGGCCGGCATCGCCGTGCTGCGCGGCAACCTGGCCCCGGACGGCGCGGTGATCAAGCCTTCCGCCGCTTCGCCGCAGCTGCTGTGCCATCGTGGACGCGCGGTGGTGTTCGAGAACATCGAGGATTTCAAGGCACGGATCAACGACGAACAGCTGGATATCGACGAAACCTGCGTGATGGTGCTGAAGAACTGCGGCCCGCGCGGCTATCCCGGCATGGCCGAAGTCGGCAACATGCCGCTACCGCCGAAGCTGCTGCGCCAGGGCATCACCGACATCGTACGGATCTCCGATGCACGCATGAGCGGTACCGCCTACGGCACCGTAGTGCTGCACACCTCGCCGGAAGCCGCGGCCGGCGGCACGCTGGCGCTGGTACGCGATGGCGACTACATCGAACTCGATGTGCCGGGCCGCCGCCTGCACCTGGACGTCAGCGACGCGGAACTGGCCCAGCGCCGCGCCGAATGGAAGGAACCCGCACGCCCGACCCGTGGCTGGGCCAAGCTGTACGTCGATCACGTGCAGCAAGCCCACCTTGGCGCCGACCTGGACATCCTCGTCGGCGGCAGCGGCGACGATGTGACCCGCGACTCGCACTGAGCCCGCGATGACGCCGCCGCCCTCGCCCATCGGCCCGGTGCAGTGCCTCTGGCCGCTGGGCGCAAGCCTGGGCGAAGGCGCCTGCTGGTCGCCCCGCGAACAGGCGCTGTATTTCGTCGACATCCTCGGCCAGCGCCTGCACCGTTATGTGCCGGCCACCGATACTCGCGACAGTTGGCAGTTCGACGAGGAAATCTCGGCAGTGGCCGAGCGCCGCGATGCGCCCGGGCTGCTGGTCAGCCTGCGCCACGACCTGGCCTTGTTCGATCCGGCAACGCGGCAACTGACGCGCTTGCACCGGCCCGAGCCCGAGCGCCCCGGCAACCGCTTCAACGACGGCAAATGCGATGCGCAAGGACGCTTCTGGGCGGGCAGTACCGACTATGCCTGCACCCGTTCCAGCGGCGCGCTCTACCGCTACCACGC
>JAATFS010000314.1 GCA_015655035.1 Lysobacterales bacterium
CGGAACACCCCGCTCCAGCCGAACTCGCCGAAGGTGCCGGTGTTCTCCGGGATGAAGGGCGTCCAGTTGTCCGGATTGACATACATCGCACCCACGCCGATGAACAGGCAGATCACCGTCACCTTGATCGCCACCACCACCGCGTTGGCGAAGGCGGACTGGTTGATGCCGATGTAGCACAATGCGCTGGTCGCGACCACGATCAGTACCGCCGGCACATTGATCAGGTGGCCCGAGATGTGGAAAGCACCGTTGTCCCAGGCCAGTGGCGCCTGGGTGAGGACTTCAGGAAACGGCAGGTGCAGGGTCGTCGTGACGAAACTGATCAGGTAGGCCGACCAGCCCACCGCCACGCTGGACGAGGCGAACAGGTATTCCAGCACCAGGCACCAGCCGATGAACCAGGCCATGCCTTCGCCAAGGGTGGCATAGGCGTAGGAATAGGCGCTGCCGGACACCGGCATCATCGCGGCAAACTCGGCATAGCACAGGCCAGCCAGTGCGCAGGCGAGGCCGGCGAACACGAACGACAGCATTACCGCCGGGCCGGCATGGTTGGCCGCCGCCTGGCCGGTCAGCACGAAGATGCCGGCGCCGATCACCGCGCCGATACCCAGCAGGATCAGGTGCTTGGCGGTAAGCGTGCGCTTCAGCGTGGTCTCGCCTTGCAGACTTCCTTCGACCGGCTCGCCGGCATCGACGTGTCCAGCGGCTTCGATAGGTTTGACCCTCGACAGAGACTTCAGCATTCAGTGCATTCCCCGGTGGCGATCCGGAGCGCAGCCGCCCCGGCAATAATGGTGAGAGGCAACCCGTACCGGGTCACGCAAGCGTCGTACCTTGCCAAAGCCGGCCGATTGTCACAAGCACGAAGAGTGCATGATCAGGGATAATCGGTGCCCTGCCCGAACGGGCGTTGCCCAGGAGCGCCAGTTCGTGGAGTCGGATCTACGTCGTCAATTGCTTGCTTATCGCACACTTTGGCCCGGGGAAGCGGATGTGGCGACCGAATTCATCGAGCTGCTCGACGATGCGCAAGACCCGTTCGTACGTGCGCGGCTGGCCGGGCACTTCACCGGTTCGGCCTGGCTGGTCAGCCGGGAGGGAGGGCGTGTGCTGCTCACCCATCACCGCAAGCTGGGTCGCTGGCTGCAACTGGGCGGGCATGCCGACGGCGACCGCGACCTGGCGCTGGTGGCACTCAAGGAGGCCGAGGAGGAGTCTGGACTGGGCGGTCTGACGCTGGCCGCGCCAGGGATCCTGGATCTGGATCGGCACTGGATCCCCGAACGCGGCGAGGTACCGGGGCATTGGCACTACGATGCGCGCTACGCGGTACGCGCGGGTGCTGACGAGGCCTTCGTGGTCAGCGAAGAATCGCTGGCGCTGGCATGGTTGCCGATCGCGGAGCTATTGGACGACCCGCAACTGGAGCCGTCTATGCGGCGGATGGCGCACAAGTGGCTGGACCGCCACCAGGCCACGTCGGAACCTGGCAACCCGTGACATTGCGGACGCGGTGCCCGCCACGGGCAGCCGCGCCTGCGAAGCGTCAGGCCGTCAGTACAGCACCCGCGTGCGCAGGGTGCCGGGGATGCCGGCCAGTTCGTCCTTGAGCGCTGTGGCCTGTTCCACGCTGGCGCCGCTGATGTCGATCACGACATAGCCGACCTTCGGGTCGGTGCGCAGGAACTGACCGTCGATGTTGACGTTGTGGCGCGAGAACAGTTCGTTGATCTGCGACAGCACGCCCGGCACGTTCCGGTGGATATGCAGCAGGCGCAGGCTGTCGGGGTGCTCGGGCAGGGTGACTTCGGGGAAGTTCACCGCCGACAAGGTGCTGCCGTTGTCGCTGTAGCGCACCAGCTTGGCCGCTACTTCGACGCCGATGTTGTCCTGCGCTTCCAGCGTGCTGCCACCGATGTGCGGCGTCAGGATGACGTTGTCGTGCGCGGTCAGCGGCGAGACGAAGGCCTCGCCGTTGCCCTTGGGCTCGACCGGGAACACGTCCACGGCCGCGCCGCCGATCTGGCCGGAGGTCAGTGCCGCGTCCAGCGCGTCGATGTCGATCACGGTGCCGCGCGAGGCATTGATCAGGTGCGCACCAGGCTTCATCTGCGCGATCTGGGCCGCCCCGATCATGTTCTTGGTCCCAGCGGTTTCCGGCACGTGCAAGGTCACCACGTCGGACGCGGCGAGCAGTTCGTTCAGGTCGGCGGCGGCGCGCGCATTGCCCAGCGACAGCTTGGCCTCGATGTCGTGGAAGATCACCTGCATGCCCAGCGATTCGGCAAGCACGCCGACCTGGGTGCCGATATGGCCATAACCGATGATGCCCAGGGTCTTGCCGCGCGTCTCATGGCTGCCGGTAGCCGATTTGGACCAGCCACCGCGATGGCATTCGGCGTTTTTCTGCGGGATGCCACGCATCAGCAGGATCGCTTCGGCGATCACCAGTTCGGCGACACTGCGGGTGTTGGAGTAGGGCGCGTTGAACACCGGGATACCGGCCAGCTCGGCGGCGTCCAGGTCTACCTGGTTGGTGCCGATGCAGAAACAACCCACCGCGATCAGGCGCTTGGCGTGGGCCAGTACCTCGGCGCTGAGATGCGTGCGCGAGCGGATGCCCACGATGTGCGCTTCGGCGATGCGCGCCTTGAGTTCGTCTTCCGGCAACGACTTGGCGTGCAGCTCGATCTGCGAGTAGCCCGCAGCGCGGAATACGTCGATGGCGGTCGGGCTGATGCCCTCGAGCAGCAATACACGGATGTCCTGCTTGGGAAACGAGGTCTTTTTCGGCGACATGATAAGCAACGGAGCGATGGATCGGGTCGGCCACTATGCCAGATGGCCCGGGACTTTTGTGCGCCGCGCCATCGTCGACGGCCGCTTCCCGGCGCTGTCGCACCTATCGGCGCGAACGCCTGCGCCATAAAGGTTTCAGCTGTATCGAAAGCCGGCGCAGTATCGCCGCGACGGCTGGACGGACCCGCGCATCGCTGGCACGCTGTGCCGCCTCATCCACCTGCCTTTGAGCCATGACCGATCCACGCATCACTTCGCTAGGGCAGGCCGTGCCGGGCCTTCGGCTGAAGACCGAACCCGCCGACCTGGAGCACTACGGGCGCGACTGGACCCGACGCTGGACCCCTGCGCCGTTGGCCATCGCATTGCCGGCCACGGTCGAGGAAGTCCAGACGGTGGTGCGCTGGGCCAATGCCAACGCGGTGGCGGTCGTGCCCTCGGGCGGACGTACCGGCTTGTCGGGGGGCGCCGTGGCCGCCAATGGCGAATTGGTGCTGAGCCTGGAGCGGATGAACAAGCCGCTCGGTTTCGATGCCGTCGATCGCACGCTGACGGTACAGGCCGGCATGGCGTTGGAGGCGGTGCACGAGGCCGCACGCGAGCATGGGTTGATCTATCCGGTGGATTTCGCCGCGCGCGGGTCGTGCTCGATTGGCGGAAATATCGCCACCAATGCCGGTGGCATCCGCGTGATCCGCTATGGCAACACCCGCGAATGGATCGCCGGGCTCAAGGTCGTCAGCGGTGCCGGCGAGCTGCTCGAACTCAACAACGCGCTGGTAAAGAACTCCAGCGGCTACGACTTCCGCCAGCTGATGGTCGGCTCGGAAGGCACGCTCGGTATCGTGGTCGAGGCGACGCTGCGGCTTACCGACCCGCCGCCGCCGAGCAACGTGATGTTGCTGGCGCTGCCGTCGTTCGAGGTGCTTATGCAGGTGTTTTCGGCGTTCCGCGCGCAGCTGCGGCTGGAGGCGTTCGAGTTCTTTACCGATCGCGCGCTGAAGCATGTGCTGGCGCATGGCGCGCAGGCGCCATTCGACGAGATCCATCCGTACTACGTGGTCACCGAGTTCGCCAGCGGCGACGAGGCCCAGGAGGCGGCGGCGATGGCCGCGTTCGAGACCTGCATGGAAAACGGCTGGGTCAGCGATGGCGTGATCAGCCAGAGCGATGCCCAGGCGGCGCAGCTGTGGCGCCTGCGCGAAGGCATTACCGAAAGCGTGGCGCGCTACACCCCTTACAAGAACGACATCTCGGTACGGATATCGGCGATGCCGGCGTTCCTGGCCGAGGCGCAAGCGCTACTAAGTGAGGCCTATCCGCATTTCGACGTGGTCTGGTTCGGCCATATTGGCGATGGCAATCTGCATATCAACGTGCTCAAGCCGGAAGCGACCGCGCCTGACGATTTCATCGGCGCATGCGAGCAGGTCACCAAACTATTGTCGAAGATGCTGCAACGCTTCCAGGGCAGCATTTCCGCCGAGCACGGCATCGGCCTGGTCAAGAAATCCTATTTGTGGAG
>JAATFS010000137.1 GCA_015655035.1 Lysobacterales bacterium
CAGCGCCGAGGCGAGAGCGGCGACCTCGAACGAACGGCGCAGGTCGAGGTTGTTGATCAACTGCTGGTAGTCGACCTTGCCGTCGTAGAAGTCGGTGGGTGCGCCGGGATAGTCCAGCGAGAAGTTGGCCGAGTCGTTGGTATAGGTGCGAATGGTGTCGCGGTTCCACGTGGCGCTGAGGTCGTAATCCCAGCCGCCGAGCACGCCCTTGATGCCTGCGCTGCCGGTGTATTGCTGCTCCTTGGTTTCCAGTACCGGAGAAAAACCGTCCGGCCACACGGCCAGTACGCCTGGTGCGCCGTAGGTGCCGAGGATCGTGGCCGGCAGGCGGAAGTTCTGGATGGCGTTGGCGGTGCGATCGCTGGCGGTCGCGGTGGCGTAGAAGTCGATGTTCCCGCCGAGGCTGTGCCCGGCGTTCACCGCGAACGACTTCAAGGCGTAGTCGGTGGAGCTGGGGATCTGGTTGGCCTTTGGATCGCGGTTGGCTTCGGCGGGGTTGGCGCTGGCACCGGCCGGCAGGTTGTTGTAGCTGCCGAGCGCCACCAGGTTGCCGTCGGCGTCCAGTGCCGGATAGCTGAGATAGCCATCGGCGTAGGTGCGGGGGCGGATCGCGCTGTGTTGGCGGGTGTTTTCGGCGGAGAGATTGATGAAGCCGTCGTTGCCCCAGGGCAGGCCGATATTGGCGCGGGCCGTAGTGCGGCTGCCATCGCCATCGAAGCTCTGGCCGCTTTCGATCGAGGCGCCGCCGCCGCTGGCCTGCGACTTGAGGATGACGTTGATCACGCCGGCGATGGCATCGGAACCATAGATCGCCGAGGCACCGTCGCGCAGCACTTCGATGTGGTCGATCGCCGAGACCGGGATCAAGCTCAGATCGGCCCAGGCGTGGCCGGGGAAGCCGCCGCCGTTGGCGCCGCTGACGTAGGCACTGGCGTTGCGGCGCTTGCCGTTGACCAGTACCAGGGTGTAGCCGGGCGAGAGGTTGCGCAGCTGGTAGCCACGGATCAGGCTTTCCTGGTCGCTCTGGTAGCCGCCGATCTGGCTCAGCGACGGCAGCGTGCGTTGCAGTGCGTCCAGGAGCGTGGCCTGGCCGGAATTGGCCAGATCCTGCGCGGAGATCACGTCGATCGGGGTGGAGCTGTTCTTGACCGTGCGGGTGGTTGAGCGCGAGCCGGTGACGACCACGGTATCGAGCGTGGAGGTGTCGGCTGCGGCGGCATTGGATTGCGCGGCGACGGCGGGTGCCACCGCAAGGATGCTGGCGATCAGCAGTGCCAGCGGCGAGGCATTCAGTGTGCGCGTGCGCAATGCGGTGGCGGGGTTCGTCGGCGTCGGGGAATGCTGTTGATCGAGCATGGGTGGACTGCTTGCGCGGGCTGTGGATGACACCGCTATTCAAGGCGCTTCACGCAGCGCCGGCCATCGCCGATCACGCCAGCGAGTGGCAACATTTCGCCAGGGACATAAGCGTTGGCAATGTGCAAACAGCCAATCCGCCGGATGCGGGTTGTCTGGACGTGGTTGCGACGAACGAATGACCCTCATGGCAATCCGTCCTGGCGATTCTGCTTGTAGTATCTGGACATGAGCAGTTCTTCGACCACCTCCGCCAGTGCTACCGCGTCACCGCTGGTAGTGATCCTTGCCTATGAACAGTTGGCCTTGTTCGAATTCGGTTGCGCGGTAGGCATGTTCGCGCCGGTGCGCCCAGAGCTGGAAGTGGAGTGGTACCGCAGTGCCATCTGTGCCTGGGAATCCGGCTCGCTGGCCGTGCTGGGCGGCGTCCGGGTGGAGGCCGCCCATGGCCTGGACCTGGTCGACGAAGCCGACATCGTGGTGGTCCCGGGATGGCGCAATCCGGAGGAATGCCCACCGCAGGC
Source organism: Lysobacterales bacterium (assembly GCA_015655035.1). Classification (GTDB taxonomy): domain Bacteria; phylum Pseudomonadota; class Gammaproteobacteria; order Xanthomonadales; family Xanthomonadaceae; genus JAATFS01. The sequence continues at coordinate 1,881 of JAATFS010000137.1, forward strand.
GCTATTGGATAAATTGCGCAGTGCGCATGCGCGTGGCGCACGCCTGGCGTCGATCTGCTCGGGCGCGTTCGTGCTGGCGTGGGCGGGATTGCTCGACGGCAAGGGCGCCACCACTCATTGGCGGCTGACCGATCTGCTCGCCAGCCGCTTTCCCAAGGTGCAGGTGCGGGCGAACGTGCTTTACGTGGACACCGGCCAGATCATCACCTCGGCGGGGTCGGCCACCGGCATGGACATGATGCTGCACATGGTGCGCAAGGACTACGGCACCCGCGTGGCCAACCTGGTCGCGCAGCGGCTGGTGCTGGCGCCATGGCGCGATGCCGACCGCAGCCAGATCGTCACTCGCGCGATCCCCACCGGGGAGCCGACCCGGCTGGCGAGGCTGATGGAATGGGTGCGCGAAAACCTGGCGCAGGAGCACACGCTCAAGACACTGGCCGAGCGCGCGTTGCTGAGCCAGCGCACCTTGCAGCGCCAGTTCCTGGACGCTACCGGACTGTCGCCGATCGACTGGGTGATCCACGAGCGGGTGGTGTATGCGAAGGAATTGCTCGAAACCACCGACCGGCCGTTGCAATGGATCTGCGAGCAGGCCGGTTTCGGCTCGCAGGAATCGTTCCGACGGCATTTCCGTGCGTTGACCGATTCCAGTCCGGCGGCTTATCGCGCCGGGCTCAAGATCGACTGAGGCTGCGCGTGCCCGTGCCGCAGCGATCCGCTTCGGCGGTGGCTGCGCGCGGTTACGGTGCGCGCTTGCTGACCACCAGTTCGCCCATCTCGATCAGCCGCGCACGCACGACGTTGCGGCTCAGTCCCAGCAGCGCGGCGGTCCTGACCTGGTTGTAGTGGCAGTGGCGATACGCGGCGCGGAACAGATGGTCTTCGATGGTGGCGTGAAGCGCGCCGCCGGCCTCCTCGAACAGTGATGCGAAGGCGCGGCCGAGCAAGGCCTCGGCGCTCTCGCTGTCGTGCGCGGAAGGCGTCAGGCGCAGTTGCGACAGGCGGATGTCGTCGGGCTGGACGATGCCGTCGCGATGGATCAGCAAGGTGTGGTGGATGACGTTTTCCAGCTCGCGGATGTTGCCGGGCCAGTCGTACTCGACCAGCCGGCGTTCGGCTTCGCTGCTGATCGCCACGTCGCCATGGCCCATGCGGCGGCTGTACTTGTCGACGAAGTGGCGAATCAATGGGGGGATGTCGCCGCGCCGTTCGCGCAGCGGCTTGAGTTCCACCCCGACCACGTTGAGCCGGTAGAACAGGTCCTGGCGGAACTGCCCGCCCTGGATGGCCTGCTCCAGCGGAACGTTGGTGGCGGCCAATACCCGTACGTCGATCGGGATGCTCTTGCGCGAGCCCAGTCGCACCACTTCGCGCTCCTGCAGTACCCGCAGCAGCTTGACCTGGATCGGCATCGGCAGGTCGCCGATCTCATCCAGGAACAAGGTGCCGCCGTTGGCCGCTTCGAACCAGCCGGCTTTGGCGCTGAGCGCGCCGGTGAAGGCGCCTTTCTCGTGGCCGAACAATTCCGCATCGACCAGCGATTCGCTGAAGGCGCCGCAGTTGACCGCTACGAACGGGTGCTGGCGGCGCGCGCTGAGGTTGTGCACGTGGCGCGCCACCAGTTCCTTGCCGGTGCCGGACTCGCCGATGATCAGCACGCTGGCCTCGCTGGGGGCAACCTTTTCCAGGTGCGTGAGCAATTCGCGTGAGGATGGGTCTTCGAACACGTGGGCGGTGGCGCGCGCGGGATCGAGCGGTGCCGGTCGCAGCAGGGTGGGTGGCAGGGTCAGCAGGCGGAAGTCGGACATGGGGGCGGGCTCAGGCGGGGGCAGGGGGAGGGTGTCGGTGGAGGTGGTACGGCGACACCGTGTTCCCGGGCTTGGCGGCGGAGGCATGTCGATGCGGGTCAGGAATAGAAGCTGGGTGTGGGCGGCTTGTGCTTGAGTGCCCACTCGCCCAGCTCGCGCAGCTTGTAGTCGAGCGGGTCGTGCAGCGATTGGGTGCGCAGGTTGCGCCAAAAACGGTCCAGCCGCAGGGCGGCGTGGGTGGCGCGGGCGCCGGTCACTTCGAACAGGCGATTGCACACATCCAGCCCGACCCGGCTGGCCGCGACCTTGGCCGCGGTGACGGCAAGCGCCAGCTGCGCGCGCTCGTCCCGCGTCAACGTATGTTCCTTGCGCCAGGCCGCGTCGAACAGCGTGGCGGCGCGCTCGATCAGCAGCCGCACGCTTTCCAGGCCCAGCCAGAATTCGCCGTAGTGGGCGAGCACATAAGGATCGTCGCCGACCTGGTCGACGCCGGATTTGAACCATGGCCGGCTCTCGGTCAGCGTGTATTGCCGGGCTTCCTGGAACGCGCCTTCGGCCACGCCGAGGAACAGGTTGGCGAACAGCAGCTGCGCCAGCAACGGGCGCAGGCAGGCGAACGGCGTGCTGAGCGGGCCGGGATCGAGCAACAACTCGTCCTCTTCCACGCGTACGCGCTCGAACGTGGTGCTGCCGCTATCGGTCTGGCGCTGGCCGATGTTGTCCCAGTCATTGCCAAGCGTGATGCCGCTGCGGGCGGTGGGAACCGCACCGATCAGCAAGCTGCCGCTGTCTTCGTCCAGCGCCGAGGCGATCAGCATTTCCGAATCGCTTGCGCCGGAGCAGAAACTCTTGCGTCCGGAGAATTCACGCCAGCCATCGAACCGGGTTGCGACGGTGCGCGTATCCAGCGGGTTCAGTGCGTTGCCCCAGAACCACTGCTTGCGTGCGGTCTGCTCGAACCAGGGCTGCCATTGCTGTGGGCGGCCGAACAGGCGCACGGTGGCCAGCATCAGGTGATGGAAGCCGAAGACGTGGGCGATGGAGCTATCGACCCTGGCGAATTCACGCGCGATTTCCAGGGTCTGGCTCCAGCTGGCGCCAAGCCCGCCGTATTGGGACGGGATGCTCAGCGCGAGCAGTCCACTGGCGCGCAAGGCATCGCGCTCGGCTTTCGGGGTGCCGCCGCGCGCATCGCGTTCGACTGCGGTTTCGGCGAACTGGGCGGCCAGGCGTTGGGCCGTATGCAAGGGATTGAGCAGGACAGGTCGCGGACGGCTCGTCATGAGCGGAAGCCTCGTTGGAAAGCGGAAGGGTGGATCGGCACGCACGGCGCACGACGTCGCGCGTGATCGACACCCCGAAGTAGGTTGCGGCGCGGCATGCCGGGCGGGTTTAGTGTGCCGATGCGCGCGGCACGATCTGGTTGGCGATGACTTCGCCGAAGGGCCCGCTCAGGGTTTGCCCGGGCAGTTTGTCCTGCACCGCACGCGGCAGCAGCGGGAACACCAGTTCGGCGAAGCGATACGCTTCTTCCAGATGCGGATAGCCGGAGAAGATGAAGGTATCGATGCCAAGCGCGGCATATTCCTGGATGCGTTGGGCCACCGTCTGCGGATCGCCCACCAGCGCGGTGCCCGCGCCGCCACGCACCAGGCCGACGCCGGCCCACAGGTTCGGGCTGACTTCCAGATCGGCGCGGGTGCGGCCTTGTCCCTTGCCGTGCAGTGCGGCCATGCGCTGCTGGCCCACCGAGTCCATGCGCGCGAATGCGCTCTGCGCGCGCGCCACGGTGTCGTCATCGAGGTGGCTGATCAGTTCTTCGGCAGCGGCCCAGGCTTTTTCCTCGGTTTCGCGCACGATCACGTGCAGGCGGATGCCGAAGGTCAGCGTGCGTCCCTGCGCGGCGGCCTTGGCGCGTACCGCGCCGATCTTGTCGGCGACGGCGGCCGGCGGCTCGCCCCAGGTCAGGTAGGTGTCCACCTGTTCAGCGGCCAGGTCCTGCGCGGCATCCGACGAGCCGCCGAACCACACCGGCGGATATGGGCGCTGCACCGTGGGATACAGCAGCTTGGCGGCCTTGACGCTCAGGTGCTTGCCTTCGAAGTCATAGCTGCCGTCGGTGTGGCTGTGGGCGATGATCTCGCGCCAGACGCGGATGAACTCGGCCGAAGCCTCGTAGCGCTCGGCATGGTCGAGGAACACACCATCACCTTCGAGTTCGGCACGGTCGCCGCCAGTGACGAGGTTGACCAGCAGCCGGCCCTTGGACAGCCGGTCGAAGCTGGCCGCCATGCGCGCGGCCAGCGCAGGTGCCATCAGGCCCGGGCGCAGTGCGACCAGGAACTTCAACTGGCGCGTTGCCGGGATCAGGCTGGAGGCGATCACCCACGGGTCTTCGCATGAGCGCCCGGTGGGGATCAGCACGCCATCGTAGCCCAGGGTATCGGCGGCGACCGCGACCTGCGTCATGTACTCGGCGGTGACCTGGCGCGCGCCGTCGCTGGTGCCCAGGTAGCGGCTGTCGCCGTGAGTGGGAATGAACCAGAACACATCCATCAACGTCTCCTATGCGAGTCCCCAGCTAGATCCGGGGGGAATTAAGCGATGCGCCGCAGCGCCTGGGGGCGGGCGCCGAGCAGGCCGGCGGCGCGCTCGGCGGCCAGCGCGATGCGCTCGTCCAGCGCGGTGCTGACGATGCGGTAGTCCTTGAAGTCGGCTTCGGCGGCGTAGATCCCGATCGGCAGCGTCAGCGCCTGGAAGAAACTGAAGAGTGGCCGTAGCTGGTGGTCGATCACCAATGCGTGGCGCTCGCTGCCGCCGGTGGCGGCAAGCAATACGGGGGTATCGATCAAGGCGTTGATGTCGATCAGGTCGAACAGATGCTTGAGCAGGCCCGGGTACGAGCCTCGGTAGACCGGCGTGGCCACCACCAGCAGGTCGGCCGATTCGATCAGGCGCAACTGTTGTTCTAGCGCATCCGGCAATTGGTTGCGCCACAGCGTGCTGCCCAGTGTCGGCGCTATCTGGCCCAGTTCCACGATATGGCTTTGCAGTGGCAGGTGCTCGCCCAGTGCCGCGAGCGTGGACTCGATCAGGGTAAGGGTGCGGGACGGGCGCGAAACGCTGCCGGAGACGGCGACTACATTCAAAGAAGAGCGCATGAAAGATCCTGTGGGTTCTGACGCGAGGAGCCGGTACGGCGGAGCGGATGCTGGATCGCAAGGGAATCCGGCGACACGTCCGGGTCCACGCAATCTCCGTGCCATCGCTGCGTGGCGCGTAACGCACCAGGTGTTGCATGAGCAGCAGGTCGCGGCATGGGGCGAGTGTTTTTGCGCAGACAGTAAGGGCTTCCCATATGACCGCACGCGAATTCGAACGGCAATGCCACGATGCAGGCATTCCGTTGGGTTGCTTAGCAGATTTTCTAATCAGGTTATGAATTAATCGGGAAAACAGCTTGTTTCTACGTTTTCATGCCGATCGCTCATGCTTATTTGGCAATGAATATATTTTCCCTGTGCATGAGTTGGCGGAAAATGTTCATGGGGCAACAGCCGATCAGCAAACGATCCATGCAATCGGCGTCATATGAAGCGTTTAGCGTGTTTATTTCCGGTTTCGCGTCGTCGTTCCGCGCTGGCATGCGATGTGCGTATGCAGCATCGATAACCATCGGGGAACGTCATTCGCATGAAGAACAGCTTCAACAAGCATTGGATGTATTCGGCCATCATCATGGTGGCGGCGGGGCCGGCGCTGGCCGAGAGCGCTGTCGCGCCGGCAAAGGGGGCTGACAAGGTGGGCACGCTGGAAGCGCTGACGGTCAACGCCGACCGCAAGCCCGAACAACAAGAAGCAAAAGCGCGGTTGGACAAGATCGCCGGCAATGCGGCGGTGGTGGACAACGAGACGGTCGAACAAGGGCGCGCCTCCAGCGCCGAGGATGTATTGGCGCTGCAACCGGGCGTGTTTGCGCAGTCCACCAGCGGCAACGCCGCCGCCAAGATCTCTATTCGCGGCTCGGGGCTGAACACCTTCTATGGCGGCTACGTACTGGGCACCAAGTTCCTGTTCGACGGACTGCCGATCACCGGCCCTGGCGCCACCCAGGAAGATTTCCTCAGCATCGCCGGGGTCAACTACACCGAAGTGCTGTATGGCGCCAATGCATTCCAGTACGCGGCCACCACGCTGGGCGGCGCGATCAATTTCGTCACCCATACCGGCTACACCTCGCCCGGCACCTACGTACGCCTGGAAGCCGGCAGTTTTGGCTACCGCAAGCAGCAGATCAGCCATGGCGGCGCGGCGGGCGACTTCGATTGGTATGTGTCGTTGTTCCACAACGAGCGCGACGGCTACCAGCGGCTGACCGACAACAAGGGCAAGGAGCTGGTCGCCAACTTCGGCTACCGCATCACCCCGCAGCTGGATACGCGGTTGCTGGTCCGCTATCGCGAAGAACAACTGATCAACGGCGGCACCTTGACCCTGGACCAGGTCAACCATGATCCACGCGCGAACCCGGCGCCGTTCGGGCGCGACAAGGGCGGCACCACCATGATCGGCAGCAAGACCACCTATGTCTTCGACGACGACGCGCGGCTGGAGTTCGGCATCAATGTCGACAACTACCCGCTGTACAACAGCTGGCGCTATTCGACCACGCCCAACCTGTGGCGCTCGACCGACCTCAACACCACCTTGCGCTACCTGCGCAGCGGCGACACGCTGTTCGGCAAGCCGCTGGATACCAGCATCACCTGGAGCGACACCCGGCTGCAATTCGGTGACGTGCGAACCCATGATCGCGACAGCTGGCGCTTTCTCAAGCAGGTGCGCTATACCGGTTCGCGCGACACCGTGCTGGCGCTGGGTGGCGAATTGCAGACCACCGCCACCAGCTGGCTGTCGGCCGGCGTATCGCTGATCAACATCGATCGCGATGTACGCACGGTGCATTCGACCACTCCCAATACCAGCATCTACTCGGATGCCTACCGGCTGGACAGCTGGTACGCCGCGCCGCGCCTGGGAGTTCGCTACGAGCTGTCGCCCGACGTACAGCTGTTCGGCAACGTGAGCCGCTCGATCGATCCGCCGATCACCTGGCAGATCGCCGGCGGTGGCGTCACCACGCCGTTCACCTGGCCGCTGGTGCCGCAGAAGGCCACCACTGCCGAGTTCGGCGTGCGTGGCAGCCATGGCCGCTTCGATGGCAGCCTGACCCTGTATCGTTCCTGGATCGACGACGAACTGCTGACCACCGTGGTGCAGCAAGCCACCGCCAGCACCGATGCGGTGGTCGCCAACAGCAACGCCAGCGCAACAGTGCACCAGGGCATCGAGGCGGGATTGAATGCCCGGCTGTGGGAAGACGACAGCGGCGCCGATGTGAGCCTGCGCCAGGCCTATACCTTCAACGATTTCCACTATCGCCACGATCCGGACCTGGGCGACAACCAACTGCCCGGCTTGCCGCGTCATGTCTACCAGGCCGAACTGCAATACCAGCACGGCAGCGGCTTCTATGCGCAGCTCAACCTGCGTGCCGCATCCCACTACTACGTCGACTACGCCAACACCTTCGAGGCGCCGGGCTACGCCATCTTCGGCGCCAAGCTGGGGTATGGCCAACCCAGCGGGCGCTGGAGCGCCTGGGTGGACCTGCGCAACCTCAGCGACAAGCGTTACGTCACCGCCAGCAGCACCGCCTACGACCTGGCAGGGAGCGACGCCAATGTGTTCTACGTCGGCGACGGCTTCAGCGTGTTCTCCGGGGTGTCGTTCCGATTCTGATGCGATGCGTCGCTGCTTATGCATCGAAGGCAATGAGGTTATCCACTTGGATCATCGATAAATGAACGCTTGCGGCTTATCCCCCCTGGATCGCGCGATGGATCGCGACGACGATGCAAATTCCCCGAAGGTCTGGCTGTACGCGCCTTGTTTTCGGTGTCTTCGCTGATGTGCAGACGACGAATGATCGAAGACGAGAGGGATGTGATGGAATTGCTAGCAGTCAAAGAAAACAGGCAGGCAGGGCGCGCGCATCGCAACGATGAAGACGCATGCCAACGCAGCGTTCGCCCGCAATGGCGCGCGAGCGCGCTGGGCGCGGCCCTGCTGGCAGGCGCCTCGAGCGCGGCCGCCGCCGGGCCGTCAACCATTGCCGACACGGGCGCTGCCAGCGTGCGCCAGCTGGACGCGGTGAAGGTCAGCGCCTCGGGCGTGTCGGCCAGGGAGCTGGCACAGGCGCAGCTGGATGCCGTACCCGGCGGCACTGCGTTGATCGACTCGCAGCGCGTCGAGCAAGGGCGTGCCGCCACCAGCGAGGACGTGCTGGCCTATCAGCCCGGTGTGTACGCGCAAGCGGCCGGTGGCGGCGACGGTATCAAGATCTCGATTCGCGGCTCGGCGATCAATCGCGGTACCAATTACTTTCGCTCGGGTGTGTTGATGCTGTTCGACGGCCTGCCGGTGTCAGGCCCCGGCGGTACGCCGTACGAGCTGTTCGAACCGCTGGGGCTGTCCCATACCGAGGTGCTGCGTGGCGCCAATGGTTTCGACTTCGGCTCGCTGGCGCTGGGCGGTGCGATCAACTACGCCACGCGCACCGGTCGTGACGCGGTCCCGTTCGAGCTGCGCGTGGAAGGCGGCAGCTACGGCTACCGCAAGGCGCAGATCGCCACGGGCCGGGTGCTGGGAGCCTGGGATTATTACGCCAGCCTCACCGATTCCCAGCGCGATGGCTACCAGGCGCAGACCGCGGGCAGCAGCCGTGGCGTGGTGAGCAATCTCGGCTACCGCTTCAACGACAAGGTGGACACGCGCTTCTATCTGCGTTGGCGCGAGACCGACAATCAAACGCCCGGCAACCTCACCCGCGCGCAGCTGCAGGCCGATCCTCGCCAGGCCAATCCGGTGAACCGGATACAGGATGCCTCGCGGATCCAGCCGGGCTCGACCTGGTTCGCCAACAAGACCACGGTCCGCTTCGGCGAGGCCTCGCAACTGGTGCTGGGCGCGGTCTACCACGACTATCCGATCGACGTTCGCGCTGGTGTCAATCGCGCCACCTGGGGGTTTCGCGACCTCAGCCTGTCGGCGCAATACCAGCACACCGGCACCTTGTTCGGCCAGCACAGCCTCACCCAGGTCGGGTGGCTGTCCACGCGCCATCTGGATGCCTGGCAGAACACCTATGTGCGTATTCCCAGCGGGCCCACGGCGGGGTTGCCGATCGGGCAGCTGTTCCGCCGGGCCACCTATGGCGGCGCCGACAACGTGCTGCACGCAAGCAACGAACTGGTGCTGACCCCGGCACTGCGCCTGATCACCGGGCTGTCGGCGATCTACACCACGCGCCGTACCGAAGTGGTGCTGCCCTATGTTGGCCAACCCTATCGCCGTGATCGGCTGGCCTTTGCGCCGCGTGTGGGCTTGATCTGGGACGCGGCGCCGGACGTGCAGGTGTACGCCAACGCCAGCCGGTCGGTGGAGCCACCCAACTCCTGGGCCATCCTGAGCACGCCGCCGGCATTCACCAGCGGACCGGCCACGGGCCTGTCGATGCGCGGGCTGGACCTGAAGAACCAGACCGCCAACAGCGTCGAACTGGGCACGCGCGGACAGGGGCGCTGGGGCGAGTGGAGCGTGTCGGTGTATCGCGCAGCGGTGCGGGACGAACTGCTGTCGGTGGAAGTCCAGGCCGCCACCGCCAGCAGCGAAGCGCTCACCGCAGAATCCAATGCCAGCGCCACCACGCACCAGGGCGTGGAGGCCTCGTTGGCGGGGACGTTGTGGGAGTCCAACGGCCAGCGCCTTGCATTGCGCCAGGCCTATACCTTCAGCGACTTCCATTACGATCACGACGCGCTATTCGGTTCCAATCGACTGCCGGGCATCGCCCGCCACTTCTACCAGGGCGAGCTGCGCTATGAACACGACAGCGGCTTCCACGCCGGCTTCAACGTGCAAGCCGGAACGCCGATCCCGGTGGACTACGCCGATTCGCTGCGCAGCAAGGGCTACGCGATCCTGGGGGCAACGCTGGGCTTCGATGCGCCATCGCAGCGCTGGTCCGCCTATCTGGATCTACGCAACCTGGCGGACAAGCGCTACACCGCCATCGTGACCCCCGGCTACGACGATCGCGGCGCGGATCTGGCGCGCTCGGTACCGGGCGAAGGCTTCGGCATCTATGCCGGCCTCAGCTGGAGGCTGTGAGCGATGCCCAGCTCACGCTCAATCGTCGCTGCACGCCGTCTCGCTTCTACCGAACCGGTACTCGAAGTGCGGACGAGCGCCGCTCGCCGAACTTCTTCTTATCAACGGAGCCATCCATGAACGCCCAAGCCCTCATCGAATCCAATCTGTTGCAACCCGGCGCGCGTGCATCGCGCGAGACTGCCGCCGCGACCGACGAAGCCTTGCTGCAACGCTTCGAGCCGGTGTTTGCGCGCATTGCCGAAGGTGCGGTAGCGCGCGAGCGCGAACGGGTGCTGGCCTACGAGCCGGTCGCATGGCTGCGCGAAGCCGGCTTCGGCGCGCTGCGGGTGCCGCAGACGCATGGTGGCTTCGGTGCCAGCCTGCCGCAGCTGTTCCGATTGTTGACGCGGCTGAGCGAGGCCGATTCCAATCTGCCGCAGATCCTGCGCGCGCATTTCGGCTTCGTCGAAGGGCTGTTCGGTGCCGACGATGAGAACGCCGGGTTGCGCGAGCGCTGGTTTCCGCGCATCGCGGCGGGCGCGCTGTTCGGCGCGGCGATGGCCGAGCGCGGTCCGGCGACGGAGAACACCCTGGTGCTGCGCCGCGAGGGCGCACAGTGGCGGCTCGACGGCGAGAAGTACTACTCCACCGGCACGCTGTACGCGGACTGGATCCTGGCGGCGGCGGTGGAGGGCGATGACCACATCGCATTGGCGGTGCCGGCCAGCGCGCCCGGGGTGACGCGGGTCGACGACTGGGATGGTTTCGGCCAGCGCCTGACCGGCAGCGGCAGCACACGCTTCGAGGCGGTGCAGCTCGACCAGGAGGCGCTGTTGCACCGGCATCCGGCCGGACAAGCGCGTCCGGACAACTATCTCACCGCGTTCTACCAGACCGTGCATCTGGCCACGCTGGCCGGCATTGCCAACGCGGTGCTGCGCGATGGCGTGGCGTTCGTGCGCGGACGCACGCGGGTATTCGGCGTGCCCGGCCAGGTGCGCCCGGCGGATGATCCGCTGGTGCAGCGCGTGATCGGGCGGCTCTCGAGCCTGGCGTTCGCCGCCGGCGCGGTGGTGGAGCAGGTAGCGGCGGCATTGCAGCGGATCCACCTCTCGCACCGTGCCGGACACGCGAGCGAGGCCGACTACATCGCCGCCGACGTCGCCGCCTACCACGGCCAGCAAGCGGCGATCCCGCTGGTGCTGGAAGCGGCCACGCTGGTGTTCGAGGTCGGCGGCGCGTCGGCCACGGATCGCGCGCGCGCGCTGGACCGGCACTGGCGCAATGCCCGCACCATCGCCTCGCACAATCCGGCGATCCTGCGCGAACGCGCACTCGGCGATTGGCGGCTCAATGATGCGCGTCCGCGCGAAGCCTGGTTCGCCGGGACCAAGCCTGCCGAGGCGAGCGCAGCTGTGGGAGCGCCGGTATGAACCAGCCCTTGCGCGACCGCACCGCCGACCCCAAGCAGTTGCACGTCAACCTGTTCGAGATGAATTGCGTCAGCCACATCGTGCATGGCATGTGGGTGCATCCGGACAACAACCGGCACCGCTTCAACGACCTCGACTACTGGACCGAGCTGGCCCAGCTGCTGGAATACGGCACCTTCGATGGCGTGTTCCTGGCCGACGTGATCGGCGCCTACGACGCGTTCGGCGAAGGCCCGCGCGCGGCGCTGGAAGAGGCCCTGCAGATCCCTAGCAACGATCCGCTGCTGCTGATCCCGGCAATGGCGCAGGTGACCCGCAACCTGGGATTCGGGGCCACCTTTTCCACCACCTACGAGCCGCCGTTCGCGTTCGCGCGGCGCATGAGCACGCTCGACCATCTCACCAAGGGGCGGGTCGGCTGGAACATCGTCACCTCCTACCTGCCGAACGCAGCTCGCAATTTCGGACTGGAAGGCGAGGTGCCGCACGATCATCGCTACGAGATCGCCGACGAATACTTGGACGTGCTGTACAAGCTGTGGGAGGGCTCCTGGGACGACGACGCGGTGATCCAGGATCGCGCGCGGCGGATCTATACCGACCCGACCAAGGTGCGCCATATCGATCATGTCGGCGAGCATTTCCGCGTCGCCGGGCCGCACCTGAGCCAGCCCTCGCTGCAGCGCACGCCGGTGCTGTTCCAGGCCTCCGGTTCGCCCGCCGGCCTGGAGTTCGCCGCCCGTCATGCCGAAGTGGTGTTCACCGGTGGCCTCACCGCCGCCGACGTGCGCCGTAACATCGCCAACACCCGCGCGCGCGTGGCGGCGCAGGGGCGCGACCCTTACGCGATCAAGTTCGTGGTGCAGGCCGGGGTGATCGTTGCGCGGACCGACGAGGCGGTGGCCGCCAAGCTGGACAGCTACAAGCAACTGATGAGCGCGCGCGGCGCACTGGTGCACGCGCAGTCGGACATCGACCTGCTGGCCTATCCACGCGAGCTGGCGATCGGCGAGATCGTCGGCGCACGCGCCAAGGGCAGCGCCAGTGGCATCGGTCGCGGCGTGCTCGCCGGGTTCGATCCAAAATGGACGGTGGGGCAGGTGCTGGAACGGCTGGAGGCGTTCGACCGCGACCGCTATTTCATCGCCGGCACGCCGACGGTGGTGGCCGACGCGATCGAACGCTGGCTCGATGAAGACGACATCGACGGCATCAACCTGCGCCAGTACCTGTCCTATGAAACCGCGCGCGACTTCATCGAACTGGTCGTGCCGGAACTGCGCCGCCGTGGCCGTTTCCGCGAGCGCTACCGCGACGGCGAAACCCTGCGCGAACGCCTGTTCGGCGCCGGCCATGCGCGACTGCCGGCCGATCACTTCGGTGCGCGCTATCGCGATCCGGCCAACCTCAAGGTGCCGCCGCGACCGCTGCGCTTCCCGGCGCCAACCGCCGCTGCGGGGACTCACGGATGAGGGCAGCGTTCGCGTTATTGCTGGCCAGCCTGGGCGTGGCCAGCTGCACCCAGCAACCCGCCGCGCGGACCGCCCCCACCAGCACCGAGCCACGTCCCGGCGGCACCTTGGTCTACGCCACCGACCGCGAGCCAACCTGCCTGGATCCGCACGTGCAGGGCGACATGCCGCAGGTGTTCGTAGCACGGCAGTTCCTGGATTCGCTGGTGTCGATGGACGAACAGGGGCGTATCGCACCCTGGCTGGCGCGTAGCTGGGAGGTGTCCGAAGACGGCAAGCGCTACACGTTCCATCTGCGCGATGACGTGCACTTCACCGATGGCACGCCGGTCAACGCGCAGGCGATCAAGGCCAACCTGGACCACATGGCCGATCCGCGCACCCAGTCGAGCACGGCGGGCGGCTATATCCGCCAATATGTGCGCACCGAGATCGTCGATGAGCACACCGCGCTGGTGCACCTGGACAGCCCGTATGCGGCGTTCCTGGAGGTCCTTGCACAAGGGTTCCTGGGGATCCAGTCACCGCTGGCGCTGCAACGCTCGCGCGAGCAGAACTGCCAGCAGCCGGTGGGTTCCGGCCCGTTCAAGGTCGAACGCTGGGACCGCCAGAGCCAAGTGGTGCTGGTACGCAATCCCGACTACGCCTGGGCGCCGCCGAGCGCGCGCCATCAAGGGCCGGCCTACCTGGACCGGATCGTCTGGAAGTTCATCGCCGAGCCTTCGGTGCGCTTCGCCTCGTTGCAGGCCGGCGAGGTCGATGTGATCGACACGCTGCCGCCTGAAGCGCACGCGCCGGCCCGTGCCAATCCCGAAGTCTCGCTGCTGGTGGCCAACCGTCCCGGCAACCCGACCAATGGCACCTTCAACCTCACCCGCGCGCCGTTCGACGACATCCGCGTGCGCGAGGCGTTCCTGCGCTCGGCCGACGTGGAGGGCGCGTTGCAGAGCGTGTTCTTCGGCGAATTCCCGCGTGCCGGCGGCCCGCTCAGTGCCAGCACGCCGTTCTACAGCCCGGACTTCGAACATGCCGCCGACTACGATCCGGCGCGCGCCAACCAGTTGCTCGATACCGCCGGCTGGCAGGCACGCGATGCCGCCGGCTACCGGATCAAGCATGGCAAGCGGCTGGTCGTGCGCGTGCTGATGCGCAACCAGTCCGTACCTTCCGAGCAGACCCTGTGGGAACAAGTGCAGGCCACCGCGCGCGCCACCGGGTTCGAGGTGCGCCTGGAGCCGCTCAGCGACGCAGTGGCGATGCAGCGCGTCGCCGACTGGGACTACGACGTGCGCGTGGGCTACTGGAACACCAACACCGCCGACGTACTGCGCATCGTGTTCGGTTCGCAGTTCCTCGCGCCGGCTGGCAAGGGCGGCTACCACCAGAACGTGGCCGGTTATTCCAACCCACGATTCGACGCCGTCGTCGAACAGGCGCTGGCCACCCAGGATCCGCAGCAGCGTGCGTCGCTCTACCGCGAGGCCCAGCGCATCGCCTCCAGCCAGTTCCTGCAACTGACCACCTACCCGCAGAGCACGCGGCTGGGGATCTACAAGACCGCACACGGGGTGGGGCTGGAGCCCTCGCTGCGGGTCACGACGCTGTACGACGCATGGGTGAGCAAATGAACGCGACAACGACGATCCCGCAATCGGCTTCCCGGTTCCCGGGGCTGCTGCATGGGCTGGGCAGGCACCTGATCGGTGCGGTGCTGGTGCTGTGGGCGGCGGCCAGCTTGATGTTCCTGATGCTGCGGCTGATGCCCGGCGACCCGGCCTTGGCCATTCTCGGCGGCACCGGCGCCAACCCGACGCCGGAAACCATCGCCGAGGTAAGGCGCGAATACGGGCTGGACCAGCCCCTGTCCCGGCAGTACTGGCACTACCTGGGGCGGCTGTTGCAAGGCGACCTGGGAGTGTCCTATTCGCAGCACTTGCCGGTGACCCAGGTGTTGCGCGAGCAAGCCGGGGCTACGTTGCAACTGACCGGCGCGGCGCTCGGGCTGGCGTGGTTGCTGGCGCTGGCCTCGGTGCTGCCGAGCGTGCGCCGCGGTTGGCGTGACCCGCTGTTCTCGACCCTGGAAACACTGGCGGCCGCCTTGCCGCAGTTCTGGCTCGGGCTGGTGCTGCTGGGCGTGTTCGCCTTCGGCCTGCACTGGCTGCCGCCGGCCGGCAGCGATGGCCTGCGCAGCCTGGTGCTGCCGGCGCTGACCCTGGCGTTGCCGTTGGCCGGCTTCCTGGCCCAGGTGACGCGCGAATCGATGGCGCTGGCGCTGGAGCAACCGTTCGTACTGTCGGCGCGCATGCGCGGGCTGGGCGAAGCGGCGGTGCGGTTACGGCACGTGTTGCGACATGCGTTGCTGCCGGGGCTGAGCCTGTCTGGCTGGGCGATCGGTGCGGCCATCAGCGGCGCGGTGGTCACCGAGGTGATCTTTTCGCGCAAGGGTGTGGGCCGGCAGTTGTTCTATGCGGTCCAGGCACAAGACCTGCCGCTGGCGTTGGGCATCGTGTTGTTCATCGCGCTGGTCTACGTCAGCGCCAACCTGCTGATCGATGGCCTGCAACGGCTGGTCGATCCGCGTCTGCATGGAGAATCCCGATGAATGCCGCAATCCTGTCTCCTCCCGCGCCGCCGTGCGCGCTGTGCACTCGGGTGCGCCGTGCGCTAAGCCACCTGGGCGCGTTGCCGCCCGGGCCAGCGCTGGCGGCCGCGTTCCTGCTGCTGCTGGTGGCGATGGTGCTGGCTCCGGCGCTGTTCGCCGGTGCCGATCCGTTGGCGGTGGCGCCACGGCGGGCGTTCCAGGCACCGGACTGGACCCACTGGTTCGGGACCGACGCGTCCGGCCGCGACCAATGGGC
>JAATFS010000086.1 GCA_015655035.1 Lysobacterales bacterium
AACAGGCCGCCACCGGCCATCAGCGGCACGATCGACAGCATCTTGGCACTGGTACCCAGCTCCATGATCGGGAACAGGTCGGTCAGATAGTCGCGCAGCACGTTGCCGGTGACCGAGATGGTGTCCAGACCCTTGCGGATGCGCTCAAGCGAGAACGTGGTGGCCTCGACCGGCGCCAGGATGCGGATGTCCAGCCCGTTGGTATCGTGATCCTTGAGGTAGCGATCGACCTTGGCGATCACCTGCGCATCGTGTGCGCGTGCCTTGTCCAGCCAGAAAACCGCCGGGGTATCGCTCAAGCGTGCGCGCTCGACCGCGAGCTTGACCCAGTCCTGGATCGGCGCGTCCTTGGCCTGGCACATGCGCCACAGATCGCCGGCTTCCACCGCATGCTCGAACACCACGCGGCCGCTATCGTCGGTGACCTGCACGGTGCCGTCGGCGGCGATCTGGAAGGTCTTGTCGTGCGAGCCGTATTCCTCGGCCTTCTGGGCCATCAGGCCCACGTTCGGTACCGAGCCCATCGTCGCCGGATCGAAGGCGCCATGCGCCTTGCAGTCCTCGATCACTGCCTGGTAGACGCCGGCGTAGCAACGATCCGGGATCACCGCCTTGGTGTCCTGCAACTTGCCTTCTGCATTCCACATCTGTCCGGAATCGCGGATCATCGCCGGCATCGAAGCATCGACGATCACGTCGCTGGGCACGTGCAGGTTGGTGATGCCCTTGTCGGAATTGACCATCGCCAGCGCCGGGCGCTTGGCATATTCGGCCTGCACATCGGCCTTGATCGCCTCCTGCTGCTCGGCCGGCAGCGCGGCGATGCGTGCATACAGGTCGCCGATGCCGTTGTTGGGGTCGAAACCGACCGACTTCAGCACGTCGGCATGCTTGTCCAGCACATCCTTGTAGAACTCGCCCACGACCACACCGAACAACACCGGATCGGACACCTTCATCATCGTGGCCTTCAAGTGCACCGAAAACAGCACGCCCTTGGACTTGGCATCGGCGATCTGCGCATCGATGAAGCTGGCCAGCGCCTTCTTGCTCAGCACCGAGGCATCGACGATCTCGCCGGCCTTGACCGCCACTTTTTCCTTCAACACGGTGCGCGATCCGTCATTGCCGACCAGTTCGATCTTCAACGCACCGTCCTGTGCCAGCGTGGTGGATTTTTCGCTGCCGAAGAAATCACCGGATTCCATGTGCGCGACATGCGACTTGGAATCGCTGCTCCACTTGCCCATGCGATGCGGATGCTTGCGCGCATAGTTCTTCACCGACAACGGCGCGCGGCGATCGGAATTGCCTTCGCGCAGTACCGGATTCACCGCGCTGCCCTTGACCTTGTCGTAGCGGGCCTTGACGTCCTTCTCGGCGGCATCCTTCGGTTCGTCCGGGTAGGCCGGCAGCGCATAGCCCTGCGCCTGCAATTCCTTGATCGCGGCCTTCAGCTGCGGCTCGGACGCGCTGACGTTGGGCAGCTTGATGATGTTGGCTTCTGGCCGGGTGGCCAGCTCGCCGAGTTCGGCCAGGTCGTCGCTGACCTTCTGTGCATCACTCAGGCTATCGGGAAACTGCGACAGGATGCGCGCGGCCAGCGAAATGTCGCGCGTCTCCACCACGATGCCGGCGGAATCGGTGTAGGCATCGATAATCGGCAACAGCGACTGGGTAGCCAGGAACGGCGCTTCATCGGTCAAGGTGTAGATGATCTTTGGGGTATCGGACATGATCGGTACGCAGTCTCGGTCGGTTCGTGGGACAACGGGGGATGGCATCGCATGCGCTCGGGCACCCATGCGGCCTGGAAGGCGGCGCGGCGCGGGCCGGAGACCACCGCCGCTTTCGGCAAACGCGGATGAGCGTGCCAGTGCACCGATTGTCGCGGTTTACGGCGCCATGGGAAAGCCGACATTGGTAGCGTCTGCAACCTTTTCCGAGCGTCGCCCACCGCGCGTCGCGCTGCGCAGCCTTATCATCGCTGGCCCGCACTCGACGCATCCTGCCGCCATGCCTTGCCCCGACCTCGCCCAGCTGACCGAACTGGCCGGTGTCAGTGCTTTTCAGCGCGGCACGGCCTACGCTCGCGCCGGCGCGGTCGAGATCGCCGATAGCAGCAACACCGTAGTGTCCGCCTACGTCCACGGCAGCCATCGCTACTGCGTGGAGCTGGCCTGGCACGAAGGGCGGCTGCGGGGCCAATGCGATTGCCCGGTCGGCCAGCGGCAGCAGTTCTGCAAGCACCAGGTGGCCGCTGCGCTGGTATAGGGGCAACCCATCACAGCGGCCGCAGCAGAGAACGGCAAGCACACGCGCAAGCCGCGCAAGACGACTGAAGCGCCGGAATCGATCATCACCCCCTGGCTGCGCACCCGCACCCCCGAGCAGTTGCGCGAACTGCTGATGTCGCTGGCCGAGGGCGACCGCGACTTGCACAAAGAACTGCTTGCGCGGGCGCGTTTTGCCAGCCGCTCACCCGACGACCATCGCAAGGCCGTCTCCGACCTGATCGGGCGCAAGCGCTTTCTCGACCACCGGGCCAGCACCGAGCATGCGCAACGCTTGCGGGCACTGACCGCGCTGCTGCGCGAGCGCCTGGAAAGCGACCCCGTACAGGCGCTGGACCTTATCAGCCATGCATTGCAGCGACTGTTCCCGCTGTACGCGGAAAGCGACGACTCATCCGGCGCGCTCGGCGACGTGGTACGCGACGTCGCTGACTTGCACCAGCAGGCCGCCGCCAGCGCCGTCGGTGTGGACGCAGAGATGTTCGCCAAGCACTGGCTGAAGCTCAAGCTCAGCGACGAGTGGGGCATTCTGGCAGGGGTGCACGGTTATTCCGGCATTCTTGGAAGCCGCGGTATCGCCATGCTGGAACGGCAGGTGGGCGAGCGCCTCGATACGCTGCCGCCGACACCCGCATCCTCGCGCAGCTGGCAGGTGACTTCCGAGACGACACTGATGCTGCTGCAGCTGTCGGAACAGCTCGCCCATCACGGTGGCGACGTCGATGCAATGCTGGCGCGCCGCGCACAGGCATCGCTGTCCAGCGCCTACGACTATCTCGAATTGCACAGGCTGTGCCGGCAACACGGCCGCGCCCGCATCGCCACCCAATGGCTCGAACGCGGCCTCATGGCCCACCCGAACGACACCCGCCTGATCAATGCACTGGCCCAGGTCCGGTCCGAGGAAGGCTTCGACGCCGAAGCCCTGGAACTGGCCTGGCGTTCCTTCGAACATTCCCCCAACGATGCCCACTACCTGGCACTGCGCGAACATGCCTCGCGCCTGCAGGACTGGCCGCGCTGGCGTGAGCGCGCGCTGGCGCACGCACGCCACATGAATAGCCGTTTTGCCCCGAGCGCCGACGAACTGGTGGCGCGCCTACACCTGGCAGAACAGGACATCGATGCCATCGTCGCCCTATTACCCGAAGCCAAGCTGCCGTTGCACGTATGGGCCATGCTCCCCGAGCCACTTGCGCCCAATCATCCGAAACTTGCCTTGCAGGCCTGCCGCACCCTGGTGAATAGCGCCATCGGGAAGACCAATAAAAGCGGCTACCGCGACGCCATTACCTGGCTGCGCAAGATGGCCCCGCTACACCGCCGCCTCGGCGACGAGGCGGGCTTCGGCCGCTACCTCGACGCCCTGCGCGCTGAGCACCGCGCCAAGCGCAGCTTCATCGCGATGCTGGATGCCGACGCCCTAATCATTATGCGCGCGTAAGCAACGTTCCCGACTACAGCATCCCCGCGTTCAGCCTACCCCGCAGCCATTGTCTTGCTTGCAATCGTGCGCCAGCGGTTGAGGTCGCGTCCTCACGGGCGCGCAAATTGAAACGGCAACTCCGAACTGGTATGTACGCGCGGGCGCGTGGCTTGAAACTGCGCCGACACTTCGATTTTGCTCTACGCTCATCTCACGGTCCGCCGCCCTCCCGCCGCTGCGCTTCACTTCCCCTCGCTGTGGCCTGTTCAACGGAAGACTTGCACCTCCAGGGGTACGCCCCTGCCGGATGCCAACAAAAAGGGCGCAGCTCACGCTGCGCCCTTTGGCTGGGTCGATGGCCGTCAACGTCAGCCATCCCCGCTCTTACTTGACCTCGAACTCCTGCGGCACACCCGCCGGCTGGCCGTCTACCGTGACTTCGGCCTTGT
>JAATFS010000273.1 GCA_015655035.1 Lysobacterales bacterium
AGATTGGCCGAGGCGATACCGTAGATGGTGGCGGTGAACGCGGCCGCGATGCCATGCCCCAGCTTGGATGGGTCTGCCAGGTTCTTCATCACCGCCATCAACCCCAGCACGGCGCCGATGATGCCCAGCGTGGGGGCGTAGATACCCATGCTCTCGAATACCTTGGCGGCCGCCATGTCCTGGCGCTCCTGGTTGTCGACCTCGATCTCCAGCATGTGGCGCATGGTCTCCGGCTCGACACCATCGACCAGCATCTGCAAGCCTTTGCGCAGGAACGCATCGGGCTGGCGGTCGAGTTCGGTTTCGAGTCCGAGCAGGCCCTGGCGGCGGGCGATATTGCTCCATTCCAGGAGTCGGGCAATCAGCGCCTCTCGCTCGCTGGCGGGAGGACGGAACACCCAGGCCACGATCTCGAAGGCGCGCCGGAATACTGCCGGCGGGGTATGCAGCAGGATCGCCGCGATCGTGCCGAGGATGACGATGACGAAGGCGGCGGGAGACCAGAGCGATGCCAGCCCCGCGCCCTTCAGCACACTGCCACCGATGATCGATACCAGAGCAAGCAGGATTCCACTGAAGCTGAGTTTGTCCATGGAGGCGGTATCGGCCTGCGCCGGGAGGACTTGATAGGAGCGGCGCCGGATCGCGTCAAATCACCGGCGCGGGCAGGGAAACGCCGCGTCGGTCACTGACGGACTTTCTTGACGCGGCACTGTCGCGCCAGCCGCTATGGTCGGCACATGCCTATCCGCCAGTTCATCCATGTCGTCGGCTTCGAAGTACCCGCTGCCAGCCGGGGGGACGGGCAGTCGCGGGATACGTTGATCGTGATGCTGGACAAGGCGCCCAACGAAGAATGGTGCGCGGCGTTCATGAAGTCCGTCGCGGAACTGGGGCCGGCGTTACTGCATGAGCCGCCGCAGTTGCTGGGTCTGGAAATCAGGCTGCTGCCGAAGAGGGCGATGACACGCGCCCTGGCCTCGGACATCCGCCGTTTCGTCGACAAGATCAACCGGCAGGTGTTCCTGAAGGAAGGCGCCGGCCCGCCGCGCCTTCTTCTCTGACGGCCGGCTTCTCTGCCGGCCAGGGTCAGGCACGGGGCGTTATCAGTGGTCGCTGGTGCGCAGGCTGTCCACGTCCAGGATCAGCGCCATGCGGCCATCGCCGATCAAGGTGGCGCCGGCGTATCCGGCCAGCCCGCGCAGCGAGCGCGGCAGCGGCTTGATCACCACTTCCTCACGGCCTCGCACCTGGTCCACCACCAGCCCGAAGCGCGACTCCCCGGCTTGCAGCAGGACCACCGTCAGCAGCGGGGTGGGGGTGATCGGCAAATCCAGCCAGCGCCGCAGATCGATCAACGGCAGGGTATGCGAGCGCCGGTCCAGCACCGCGCGGCCATCGAACCAGCCCAGCGAGGTCTGGGGTGCGTGCAGCACTTCGACCACGCGCGCCAGGGGGAGCGCATAGACGCTTTCGCCTGCCTGCACCAGCAGCGTGGGCAGGATCGCCAACGTCAGCGGCACGCGGATCAGGAAGCGGCTGCCACGGCCGAGTTCGGACTGGATCTGGATGGTGCCGCTGAGTTCGCGGATACGCGATTGCACCACGTCCATGCCGACGCCGCGGCCGGAGATGTCGGTCACTTCGGCCTTCGTCGAGAAGCCTGGCAGGAAGATCAGGTGCAGGCATTCATCCGTGCTCAGGCGTGCGCTGGCCTCGGCATCGATCAGGCCTTTTTCGCGTGCCTTCTCGCGCAGCCGCTCCGGGTCGATGCCGGCGCCGTCATCCTGTACTTCGATGCTTACGTAGTCGCCTTCCTGCTGCGCCGACAGGCGGACATGGCCACTGCGCGGCTTGCCGCTGGCCTCGCGCAGGTCGGGTGCCTCGATGCCGTGGTCGATCGCATTGCGTACCAGATGCACGAGCGGATCGGCCAACGCCTCGACCAGGTTGCGATCCAGTTCGGTATCGGCGCCGATCAGCTCCAGCTCCACCTCCTTCTGCAATGAACGCCCCACGTCACGAGCAACCTTGGGGAAGCGCGAAAACACCTTGCCGACCGGTTGCATGCGGGTACGCATCACCGCCGATTGCAGGCGTGCGGTGGCGATGTCCAGCACACTGACGGCGCGATCCAGCTCCTCGTCGTGCAGGCGTGCACGCAGGGTCTTGAGGCGGTTGCGCGACAGCACCAGTTCGCCGATCAGGTTGACGATCGCATCCAGGCGCTTGGTATCCACGCGCACGGTGTGCTCTGCCTCCGCCGCCGGCTTGGACGGCGGGGCGGGGCGGGGCGCAGGCAGCGTCGCCATCGGTGCCGGCGTTGCACTGGGCGGTGGCGGCTGCACCCTATCGGCGGCGGGCTTGGCGGATGCCGGCGCTGCGCCAGCGGGTGCGTGCAAGGTTGGCGGCGGCGCCTTGGCGTCGAACTGCGCGATCAGCGCCGCTGGCGCATGCGGCGGTTGCGTGCCTGCAGACATCGCATCGAGCATCGCCTGAAGGTAATCCAGCGACTGCTGGGCGGCATCGAAGTGATGGCTTTGCAGCACGGTCTGGCCGGCCCGTGCCATGCCGAGGGTCTCCTCGGCGGCATGGCACAGTTCCACCATGGGCTGCACCCCGAGGAAGCCGGCGCCGCCCTTGAGCGTGTGGAAGCCACGGAATACTGCGTTGAGCTGTTCGCTGTCGTCTGGCGTCTGCTCCAGCGACACCAGCTGTTCGCCCAGGCGATCCAGGATTTCCTGGGCCTCCACGACGAAGTCGGCAGCGATGTCGTCCGGAACTGCGCTCATGGTGAGTCCACGCTATTGGAAGAGGGCACGGCAACCCGAAGGGCCGTGCCTGGGTACGCGCGTTGCGGCGTCGTCACCGGCTCGTTTGTCGACATGAATTCCCTCATTCTTCGTTGGCCCGCACGCGCCCGAGCGCGGCAAGGCCGATCCTGGCCCGCATGCGCAGACCGGCCCTACAGGCCCAGTCCGGACAGCAGATCGTCGGCATCGTCCTGCGATACCGCATGGCGATCCAGGCCTTTGATCGCCGGGCCGGCAAGCCCGCTGCCGGGCCTGTCTTCCTTTGGCGGCAGGCCGAGCGCGCCGAAGCCCTCATGCACGCGGCGCACGATGCCGGCGACGCGACGGATGATTTGCCCGGTCAGGTCCTGGTAGCTCTGCGTCAGTGCCATCTCGGTGAGGTTGTGGCGGATCTTGTCGAGGATCTCGCCCTGATCCACGCTCAGGCCGCCCGCCCGCAGTTGATCGGCCAGTTCGCGGCAGTCCTCGGCCAGGTCCAGCGTGCGGTGGCTTGCCTTTTCGGTCAGCTCCACGACGTGGTCCAGGCGCGCGCAGGCATCGTCCAGTTCCCCGGCCTCATCGGGCAGGGTCGGCAAGTCGCCCAGTGCCTGGCCCAGTTCGCGTGCGAGCCGGTTCAGCCCCTGCATCATCGGCTGGGTACGCCAGGCGGCGAGGGTGTCGATTTCCTGGCGCCAGGCGCTCTCGTCGCCTTTTTCCAGCGCATCCAACGCCGCTTGCAGGCGTTCGATCAGGGCATGCCGTTCGGCGTTCACTTCGAGAGTTGCGGACATCAGGCAGTCGCCGCCAGTCGCTCGAAGATCTTGCCGAGCTTTTCTTGCAGCGTCTGCGCGGTAAACGGCTTGATGATGTAGCCATTCACGCCGCACTGGGCGGCTTGGATGATCTGCTCGCGCTTGGCCTCGGCGGTCACCATCAATACCGGCATCGACTTGAGCTTGGCATCGGCACGGATGGCGCGCAGCAGTTCGATGCCGGTCATGCCGGGCATGTTCCAGTCGGTGACGACGAAATCGAACGGCGCGGCACGCAAGGCGGCCAGGGCGCTGTTGCCGTCTTCGGCCTCGGCGGTGTTGGTGAAGCCCAGGTCGCCGAGCAGGTTCTTGACGATGCGCCGCATCGTCGAGAAATCGTCGACGATCAGGATTCGCATGTTCTTGTTCACTTCATACTCCTAGAAAAAATGTGATGCGGCAGCGATCGCGGCACGCGATGGAGCGAACCGGCACCCGCGCCTGGCCGGTACTGCCTCACTGCTGCTCCGCCATGCCGGCGTCGGCCAGTTCGAAGGTCTTGAGGCGGCCGCGCAGGCGCACCACGGCCTGGCCATGGATCTGGCACACGCGCGATTCGCTGACGCCGAGCACGGCGCCGATCTCCTTGAGGTTCAGTTCCTGCTCGTAATAGAGCGAGAGCACCAGTTGCTCGCGTTCGGGCAACTGGCCGATGGCCTTGGCCAGCTCCTGGCCGAATTCGCCGCGTTCCATCATCTGCTGCGGATTGGGGCCGCCCTTGGCGATGGTATCCAGTTCGCCATGATCCTCGATGCGCGATTCCAGGCTCAGCACCTGGCCGCGAGCGGCGTCTTCCATCAGGCGCAGGTAATCCGGCAGCGGCATGTCCATTGCCGCTGCCACTTCGGCGGCGGCAGCAGCGCGGCCGCTGCTCTGCTCGATCCTGCGGATGGCGGCGGCGGCGTCGCGCGCGCGCCGATGGACCGAGCGCGGCACCCAATCGCCACGGCGGATCTCGTCGATCATCGAGCCGCGGATGCGGATCGACGCATAGGTTTCGAACGACGCCCCCTGGTCGGCGTCATAGCTGCGCGACGCCTCGATCAGGCCGATCATGCCGGCCTGGATCAGGTCGTCGATCTCCACGCTGGCCGGCAGCCGCGCCGCCAGGTGGTGGGCAATGCGGCGTACCAGATCGGCATGCTGAGTGACACTTTCATTGGCGCTGGCGCGCTGGACCGCGCGGTACTGTGCCGCGACGTTCATGCCGCCACCCCCCGCCGGATGATGCGCTCGACGAAGAACTCGACGTTGCCGCGCGGCGCGGTCGGCGCCTGCCAGCGCGAGGTGCGGCGGGCGATTTCGGCGATGGCCTGGGCCGAGGGACTGGACGGGTAGAGCTTGATCACCGGCTGCTGGCGCTGCACCGCCAGGCGCAGCCAGTCGTCCTGCGGTACATGGCCGAGATAGTTCAGCGACACGTCGCCCAGAAACTTCTCGCAGACGCGGGAAAGCTTGTCATAGAGCAGGCGGCCCTCGTTGGGCTCGCGCACCATGTTGGCGACGATTTGCAGGCGGTCCACGCCGCGTTCACGCGACAGCACCTTGATCAGCGCATAGGCGTCGGTGATCGAGGCTGGTTCGTCGCAGACCACCACTACCGTGTCCTGGGCCGCCTGGCAGAAGGTCAGCACGCTGTCGGTGATGCCGGCTGCGGTATCGATGACCATCACATCGAGCTCGCGCTCCAGTTCGGAGAACACATTGACCAGGCCGACGTGCTGGGCGGGAGCGAGCTCGGCCATGTGGCGGCGACCCGAGGCGGCCGGGACCACCAGCACACCGCCAGGACCTTCCAGCAAGACCTCGTCCAGGGTGCAGCGGCCGGCCATCAGGTCGGCCAGGGTGAACTTGGGCGACAGTCCCAGGATCACGTCGATGTTGGCCAGGCCCAGGTCGGCGTCGAGCAGCAGCGTGCGCTTGCCCATGTCGGCCAGGGCCACGGACAGGTTGGCCGACAGATTGGTCTTGCCCACGCCGCCCTTGCCGCCGGTGACGGCGATCGTGCGGACAGGACCCAGCGGCTCGCTGCGGGTGGCCGTCAAGGGGAAGGTGTTGGTCAGCTTTGCGTATTCACGCGACGGCATGGTTGTGCTCCGGAGTACAAGGCTTATCGGCAGCGCGGCGCAAATCTTCAAGGCGAAGTACGAGGCTGGCGGCATTGGCGCGGTGCAGGTCGTCGGGAACCTGCTGGCCATCGGTGATCCAGGTGATCGGCAACTGGTGATCCACGACCACGGACAAGGCGCTGCCGAAGCGCCCGGTCTCGTCGAGCTTGGTCAACACCACGCCCTGGGGATGGGCGCCGGAAAACCGGCGCACGACTTCATCGAGATCGGAAAAGTGGGCATTGGCCGGCAGCACCAGCAGCGAGGTAACCTGCCGCGCGGGGCGCAGCCAGTTGAGCTGCGCGGCCAGGGCGCGGTCGCGCTGGCCCATGCCGGCGGTGTCGATCAGTACCAGTTTGTAGTCCTTCAGGCGTTCGAGCAGGGCGACCAGCGCGGGCTCGCTGTCGGCTTCATGCACGGCGATGCCGAGCTGGCGGCCGTAGCTGTGCAGTTGCTCGCGACCGCCGACGCGCTGGGTGTCGGTGGTCACCAGGGCGATGTCGCGCGGCGCGTGCCGGGCAGCAAAACGCGCCGCCAACTTGGCGATGGTGGTGGTCTTGCCGGCACCGGTCGGCCCCACTAGCGCGATCACACCGCCCTGGTCGAGTGGATCGATCGGTGCGATCGGCAGGCGCTTGGATACCAGCCCGAGCATCAGGCCACGGCCACGATGCGCTTCGGTGTCGACCGGAATCTGCGTGGCGACATCGCGGCTCAGGCCGGCGTCGAAGCCATAGTCGTCCATCAGCTGCAACGCCTGGGCACGCACTGGTGAGCCACGCAGACGCTCATCGGTGAGACGGTTCATCTCGCGCTCGATCATTTGCCGCATTTGCGCCAGTTCCTCGCGCAGCTGCGTCAATTGCATGTCGTTCTGCGGACTGGGCAGTGCTGCTGCCGTCGATTCCGCCGTGGCGTCAGGAACTGGCAGCACCGATGCAGGCGTGGCCAGCGCACGCGGCGACGGCAGGGTTGAGACGGTGGGCGCAGGCGCTTGCCAGGCGGCCGGCTGGCGCTGCGCCACTGCCGCGATCAGTTGATCTGCCGCGCTTGCGCTGCGTTGCGGCGCGGCCGCAGTAGTCGTAGTCGTAGCCGCAGTCGGGGCGGACGGGCTATCGGCGCGCGCGGTGTCGATTGCCCGCTGCACCAACTCCTCGTCATAGTTGCTGGCGGCGACGATCTCGATGCCCTCGGCGGTGCGCCGGTTGGACAGGATCACGGCATCGGCCCCGTGTTCTTCGCGCACCAGCCGGAAGGCGGTGCGCATGTCCGGCGCTACGAATCGCTTGATCTTCATGAGTGCGGACCGTGATCGGAGAGGGGAGAAGAGGGATCAGTACTGCGCGCGGCCGGGTGCGGCCCCGCCGTTGCGTGCTTCACCATCGATTTGTTCGCAGCTGTCATCACTGTTGCCTCCACTCGAGGGGAACGGCCGTTGCCGCTTCCCGTTCCCTAGTCACCAATCCCGGCGGTTCAGCTGATCGTCCCCACCAACTTCAGCCGCTTGTCCTCCGGCACTTCGCTGTAGGCAAGCACCGACAGCGAGGGCACGCTGTGCCGGACCAGGCGCGCCAACGCGGCGCGCACCTGTCCGGGCACCAGCACTACCGCGGGTTCGTTCCTGGCTTCCTGCTTGCCCACGCACTCCGCCAGACTCTGGTGGAGGCGTTCGGCCAAGCCGGGTTCCAGGGCGACGCCGTTGCCCTGGGTGGAGTCCTGCAAGACGCGTTCCAATTGCGGTGCCAGGGTGTAGACCGGCAGCTCCGCCGACATCCCGGCGATTTCCTGGACGATGAAACGGCCCAGCGAGGTCCGCACCGCGGCGGTGAGCACGGTCGGGTCCTGGCTCTGCGGTGCGTGTTCGACCAGCGCCTCCACGATCTTGCGCAACTGGCGGATCGGGATGCGCTCCACCAGCAGGTTCTGCAGCACCCGCACCACCACCGACAGCGCCAGCGCCTTCGGCGTCAGGTCTTCGACCAGCTTGGGCGCGCTCTTGGCCAGGGTGCCCATCAGCTGCTGCACCTCTTCGTGGCCGAGCAGTTCGGGCGCGTGCTCTCTGATCAGGTGCGACAGGTGGGTGGCGACCACGGTGGCGGGATCGACCACGGTGTAGCCCATCGATTCGGCGTAGCTGCGTTGATGCGGCTGGATCCAGGTGGCGTCCAGGCCGAACGCCGGGTCTTTGCCGGCGATGCCGTCCAGCTTGCCCAGCGCGCCGCCCGGATCCAGCGCCAGTTCGCGATCGGCATGGATGTCGGCAGTCGCCACCGGCACACCATGCACCAACAGCCGGTAGGCGCTGGCAGCCAGTTCCAGGTTGTCGCGGATATGGACGGGCGGAATCAGGAAGCCGATGTCCTGGGTGAGCTTGCGCCGCACCCCCTTGATCCGCGCCATCAGTTCGCCGCCCTGGTTCTTGTCCACCAACGGGATCAGGCGATAACCGACTTCCAGCCCCAATGGATCGATCGGGCGCAATTCGTCCCAGCTCAGCTCGGCGCTAGGCTGCGCGGTGGCCTGCGCCTTGGCCTCGTTCTTGGCGGCCTCCTGCGCCGGCATATCGACGCTGCGTTTCCACATTTTCCAGGCGATGACGCCCAGGATCAGCCCAAGCGTCAAAAACGCGACGTTGGGCATGCCCGGCACCAGTCCGACCAAGCCCAGGATCGCCGCCGACACCGCCAGCGCCTTGTGCTGGCCGAACACCTGGCCGATCATCGCCTTGCTCATGTCCTGCGCGCGCGAGGCGCGCGTGACCAGCATCGCCACGGCCGAGGACACCAGCAGCGCTGGCAGCTGCGCGATCAAGCCATCGCCTATCGACAGCAGGGTATAGGTCGAGGCGGCCTCGGCGAACGGCATGTCGTGCTGGAGCATGCCCACCGCCATGCCGCCAAGCAGGTTGATGAACAGGATCAGGATGCCGGCGATGGCATCACCCCGGATGAACTTGCTGGCACCATCCATCGCGCCATAGAAGTCGGCTTCCTCGCGGACTTCCTCGCGCCGGGCCTTGGCTTCCTCGCGGGTCAACAAACCGGCGTTGAGGTCGGCGTCGATCGCCATCTGCTTGCCGGGCATTGCGTTGAGGATGAAGCGCGCGGTCACTTCCGATACGCGCCCGGCCCCCTTGGTGATGACCACGAAGTTGATGATGGTCAGGATCGCGAACACCACGATGCCGACCGCATAGTTGCCGCCGATCACGAAGTCGCCGAAGGCCTCGATCACCTTGCCGGCGGCGCCATGGCCGTTCTGGCCATTGAGCAGGATCACGCGAGTGGAGGCCACGTTCAGCGCCAGGCGCAGCATCGTGCTCATCAGCAGCACGATCGGGAAGATGGTGAACTCCAGCGGCCGCTGCACGTACACCACCGCCAGCAGCACCATCAGCGAGATCGCGATGTTGAAGGTGAACAGTGCGTCCAGCACCGGCGCGGCCAACGGCACCACCACCATCGCCAGCATCGCCAGCACGATCAGGGGCGCGCCCAGGCCGTGACGCAGCATGTCCATCAGCTTGCGCGGCGTCATTGCGCCGGGTTGCGCGCTCATGCCGTGCCGCCCGGACCGAATTCATCGACCTCGATCGCCGGCAACTGCGGCATGGGGCCGGTCTGCCAGCTGCGTAGCTGGTAGACATAGGACAGGATCTGGGCGACGGCCGAGTACAGTCTCACGGGAATTTCCTTGCCGAGTTGCACTTCCCTATACAAGGCACGTGCCAAAGGCGGGGCGGATACGATCGCCACCCGATTCAGTTCGCCGGCTTCGCGGATGCGCAACGCCATCTCGTCGCTGCCCTTGGCCACCACGGTGGGCGCGCGCATGCTGCCCCCCTCGTACTTGAGCGCCACTGCGTAGTGGGTCGGGTTGACCAGGATCACGTCGGCGCCGGGTACAGCCTCCATCATTCGCCGCTGCGACAGCTGCATCTGCATCTGCCGGATGCGGCCTTTGACCTCGGGGCTGCCTTCGCTTTCCTTGAATTCGCGCTTGAGTTCTTCGCGCGTCATCTTCAGTTTCCGCAGCCAGTTCCACTTCTGGTAGGGCGCGTCGATGGCGGCCAGCAGCGTCAACGCACCGGCGGTATACAGCAGCAGTTCCAGCGCGAAACCCAGGCCGTTGCCGACCGCCGACTCCAACGGCTGGGCCAACAGCGAGCGCAAGCCGTGCAGGCCCCGCCAGATGCACAGACCCGCAGCCGTGCCCACGAACACCAGGCGCAGCAGCGACTTGATCAACTCGGCGATGCTCTCAGGTCCGTACAGCCGCTTGAAGCCGGCGAGGGGGTTGAGTTTGGTGAGGTCCGGGACCAGCGACTGGCCGGAGAAGCGCAGCCCTCCCATCAGGATCGGGCCGATCAC
>JAATFS010000379.1 GCA_015655035.1 Lysobacterales bacterium
CGCCTTGGCCAGTGCGATCACCTGCTGCTCACCAACGTAGCCGCTGTTGTCGTCGGCGGGAACGTCGGCCTTGGCGCGATGCTCCACGACCCCCAACACGCCGCCGGGCTTGAGTACCTTGTAGAAACCCTTGAACATCCCGTCTACCTGGCCCGCGCTGCGCCAGTTGTGCACGTTGCGGAAGGTCAGCACCACGTCGGCCGATGCATCGGCGCCGAACACCGGCGCCGTAGGCGAATACGCCACCACCGCCGCCTTGCCGTACAACGCCGGCTGGGCATCGAACTTCTGCTGCAACGACTGCCGCGCACGCTGCTGGTAATCGCGGCCACGCCCTTCCGGCACCGCCGCCGGATCGACCACCGCCGCCACGTACTTGCCCTGGTCGCGCAGGTACGGCGCCAGGATTTCCGAATACCAGCCGTTGCCCGGCGTGATCTCGATGACGGTCTGTCCCGGTGCAAGCCCGAAGAACGCCAACGTCTGCGCCGGATGCCGCCAGATATCGCGCTGCACGAAGGCGGGGTCGCGCCAACTGCCGTTGATCGCGGCCTGCAATGCCGAGTCCGGCACCAGCTCGTGCGCATTGCGGGTCGCTGCGTCCGCCATCGCCGTCGAGCAAAGCGTGGCCATCGAAAAAGTTATAAGGCTGGCATAAGCAAAGACGCGCATGGCATTGGACTCACTGGACTGAACTGGCGCGAGCCTAGCATGCGGCGCATGCACGGGCGCTCGTTCAAAAACCGTTAGCCGGCACCCGCATGACAGAACACTGATTCCGTCCCGGTGTAACACGCCCGAACACCCTGCATGTCTATGCTGTAACCCATCTTACCGGGAGCTGTTTCATGACCCAGTCGCGCGCACTCGGCCGTTCCGGCCTGAACGTCCAGCCCATCGCCTTCGGTGGCAACGTCTTTGGATGGAGCGCGGACGAGAAGACCTCGTTCGCCTTGCTCGACGCCTTCGTCGAAGCCGGCTTCAATCTGGTCGACACCGCTGACAGCTACTCGGCCTGGGTGCCTGGCAACAGCGGCGGTGAGTCGGAAACCCTGATCGGCCGCTGGTTCAAGCAGAGCGGAAAGCGCGATAAAGTGGTCATCGCGACCAAGGTGGCGATGTGGAGCGAGCATCCCGGATTGTCGCCGGACAACATCGCCGAGGCGGTGGAGGGTTCGCTCCGGCGCTTGCAGACCGATGTGATCGACCTGTACCAGGCGCACATGGACGACGAAGCCACGCCGCTGGAAGCCACGCTGGCCGCGTTCGGCCGGCTGATCGAACAGGGCAAGGTCCGTGCGATCGGCGCCTCCAACTACAGCGCCGCGCGCCTGCGCGAGGCGTTGCAGATTTCCGAGCGCTACCACCTGCCGCGTTACGAAACCCTGCAACCGGAATACAACCTCTACGACCGCGCCGGCTACGAGGCCGAACTGGAACCGCTGGTGCGCGAACAGGGGCTGGGCGTGATCAGTTACTACTCGCTGGCCAGCGGCTTCCTCACCGGCAAGTACCGCAGCGCCGACGATGCCGGCAAGAGCAGCGCGCGCGGTGCGTCGGTGGTCAAGCAATACCTCAATCCACGCGGCCTGCGCATCCTTGCCGCACTCGACGACCTCGCCGCTCAACACAACGCCAGCGCCGCGCAGATCGCACTGGCCTGGCTGATCGCCAGCCCCGGCATCACTGCGCCGATCGTCAGTGCCACCAGCGTGGAACAGCTGCACGACATCCTGGCTGCGGCAAGGCTGTCGCTGTCGGCCACCGACATCGCCCAGCTCGACAGCACCAGCGCGGAAAGCACCGAATGAGCGCGGCCCCCCACTAGTCCAGAGCCGTAGCCATGCCCCCCACATTCAACCAACGCATCGTGCTGGCCTCGCGTCCCCAAGGCGCGCCGGTCGCGCAGAATTTCCGTCTGGAACAGGTTCCCCTGCCGCCGATCGGCCATGGCCAGGTAGTGCTGCGCAATCGCTGGTTGTCGTTGGACCCGTACATGCGCGGACGCATGGACGATGGCCCCTCGTATTCGCCGCCGGTGCCGCTGAACGAGGTGATGGAAGGCCGCACCGTGGCACAGGTACTGGAATCGCATCACCCCGGTTTCGCACCGGGCGAGCTGGTGTTCGTGCCAAACGGTGGCTGGCAGATGCACGCGCTCGTCGATGCCTCCACGCTCACCCGCAAGCTCGATCCCGCCGGCACGCCACCGCCGAGCACTGCACTGGGCGTCCATGGCATGCCCGGCTTTACGGCGTACGCCGGCCTGCGCGAAATCGGCAAGCCGCAGCCCGGCGAAACCCTGGTGGTGGCGGCGGCCACCGGCCCGGTCGGCGCCACCGTCGCACAGATCGCCCGACTGCACGGCCTGCGCGTGGTCGCCATTGCCGGCGGCCCCGACAAGGTGCGCTACCTGCGCGACGAACTACGCGTGGACGTCGCTCTCGACCACCGCGCCGACGATTTCGCCGAGCAGTTGCGCGCCGCCACCCCCAATGGCATCGACGTGTATTTCGAGAACGTCGGCGGCAAGGTGTTCGACGCGGTACTGCCGCTGCTCAACGACTTCGCCCGCATCCCGGTATGCGGCACCATCGCCACCTACAACAGCCGCGACCAGTTGCCGCCCGGACCGGATCGCCTGCCCGCACTGATGAACCAGCTCCTGCGCCAGCGCCTGAGCATGCGCGGCTTCATCCAGCGCGATTTGCAGCGACTGTTTCCGGAGTTCCTGCGTCAGATGGGGCAATGGCTAGGCGATGGCAGCATCCGCTACCGCGAGGACGTGGTCGAAGGGCTGGAAAACGCGCCGCAGGCGCTGATCGGACTGCTACAGGGCCGTAATTTCGGCAAACTTCTGGTCAAGCTGGACTGATGTGCTCGGCAGCTGCGGGGGCTTGCTGGAAAAGACCGAGACACCATTGACGAACGCCGCCGTGCATGGCGGCGGCGCTATTACCGATCAGCTCAACCAGCTGCCGGCGGTCTGGCGATCGATGTGGTGCGCACCCGCCAGCGCGTGCATGCCCTGCAACGTCGACGCAATCAGGCTGGCGTAGCGCAGGCGCCACAGCTGGGCGCGATCCTGGTCGTCGCGGGTGCTGCCCAGGCCGTCGAGCACCTGCGGCAAACGCCGATCAGCCAGGGCCGATGCCGCCAGGAACGGTTTTTCCGGTGCTACCACGTCCACCGGCTGCCGCCATTCATCGACCACCCGTTCGGCGATGCCGGCCAGATGCGACAACTGGTGCATGCCGGTCAGGGTTTCGTGCAGCATTTCCCGATAGGCCCACTGCCACAACGCGACCTTCTGCGTCAGCTGATCCTGCGCGATCGCCTTCAATGCAAGGTCGACCTTCTCGATACGCGAATCGATCATTTCCAGAGCCTCATGCTGCCATGCAACATGATTCTGACCGCTGGTTTGTAAGCAATCCGTGACCCAGTTGTGCAAAAAAAGTAATGCCTTATTTCCGCTCGGCATATGGTTTGGCGTCTGGACAGCTTCACGACATCTGACCGCGCGCGTCAGTCCGCCAACAGCCATTGCCGCAACGCCGCACTGACCTCGCGCGGCTTCTCCAGCGGCGACAGATGGCCACACTGGGACAATTCCAGCCCGCGCGCATGCGGCGCCAGTTCGAGTATTTCCTGATGCACTTTCGGAGGGGTGATCAAATCGTGCTCTCCCCACAGCACCAGCATCGGACGCCGAAACTGGCGCAGCACCGCATGCCCATCGCCGCGCGCGAGTTGGCTTTGCTGCAAGAACACCTGCGGCCCCAGCCGCTGGGTCATCCCGCGCACCCGTTGCAGCAACGCCTGATCCCCGAGCCGCGAAGGATCGACATAACGCCGCATCAGGCTTTCGCCGAAACCATGGAACGAGCCGGCCACGCGCACGCTGGCCTCCTGCGCGCGGCGTTGTTCGACGCGCTCGGGCGTATCCGCCCGCGCAGACGTATCCAACAGCGCCAACCGCTGCACCCGCGCCCCGCCAATACGCAGCAGATCCTGCGCGACGTAGCCCCCCAATGAAAACCCGGCAAGCGCGAAACGCTCCGGCATCGTCGCCAACAATCGCTCGGACAAACCCCGCAGCGAATCACTACCGGTCAAATCACCGACCACACAATGCGCGACATCGGAAAGCGCCGCGACCTGGTCGCGCCACAACTCGGCATCATTGAGCAGCCCCGGCAGCAACAACAGCGTAGGCCGACTCAACACACGCAATAGCCGGTACAGCCCGGCAAGCAAGTAAGGTTCATCCCACCATTCTGCCCCAACTTCCTGGCCCCGGGCCCTCAACACCAGCGGCCCTGTATCGCTTCGCTGTTGCTGTTGCTGTTGCTCAGATCTTGACCTCGACCTCAAAGCGAGCCGAGCACCGCAGGTGGAGGTGGCCGAAGAGGCGCCCTGTTTGAACGAAGTGAGCTTGGGCGCCGTCCCGGAAAGGGGATGAATGCCGCCTCCGCCGAGGAGCGCAGGGCACCGGTGCGGTTTCATCGCATCGGTTCGCGTCGGGCGAAAGCGCTTTTTGTTATTTTTGGCAAGACAAAAGTGACTCGTGCCGACAGGCGCGAAAGCCCTTGATCTAAATCTTGATCTTGCTGTTGTTTCGAGCGGCCGCACATACAAATGCCCCACCCGGCCAACAACACGCCGAGTGGGGCACCTAAAAACCAGCAGAATCAATCCACCAACGTCAACGTCACATCGATATTGCCCCGCGTCGCATTCGAATACGGGCACACCTGATGCGCCTTATCGACCAGCGCCTGCAATTCCTCACGCGCCAGACCCGGCACCGCAATACGCAACTCCACCGCGATACCAAAACCGGCCGGAATCTGGCCGATGCCCACACTGCCTTCGATGCTCACCTCACCCGGCAACTTCAACTTCTCCTTGGCGGCGACCGCCTTCATCGCACCGATGAAGCAAGCCGAGTACCCCGCCGCGAACAGCTGCTCCGGGTTGGTGCCCTCACCGCCGGCGCCGCCCAGCTCGCGCGGGGTGGAAAGCTTGACGTCCAGCGCCTTGTCCGAGGACACGGCACGCCCTTCGCGACCGCCGGTAGCGGTGGCATGGGCGGTGTAGAGGATGGTGGTCGGTGAAGCCATGGTGTTTCTCCTGGGTAGGACGCATACGCGTCGTTGTATAGATAGCTATTTAATAGTGAACTACTTAATGGGCCGGCAGTGTCGTCCGCCGCCCGGATCAGGCCTGCGCCAGATTACCGCGCAGGTTATCCAATTGCTGTTTCAACTCCTGCATCTGCTGCAGGTCGCAGGCCGCCGCGCAGAACACCTGCTCCGGCACCTTCTGCGCCTTGGCACGCAACGCGCGTCCGGCCTTGCTCAATGCAATGATCACCTGGCGTTCGTCGGCCACGGCCCGGGTACGCGTCAGCAGGCCAGCGGCCTCCAGCCGCTTTAGCAACGGCGTCAACGTGGCCGAATCCAGGAACAGCCGCTCGCCGATCTCCGAGACGGTGCGTTGGTCCGATTCCCACAGCACCAGCATCACCAGGTACTGCGGATAGGTGAGCTCCAGCG
Organism: Lysobacterales bacterium; assembly: GCA_015655035.1. Classification (GTDB taxonomy): domain Bacteria; phylum Pseudomonadota; class Gammaproteobacteria; order Xanthomonadales; family Xanthomonadaceae; genus JAATFS01. The sequence continues at coordinate 5,562 of JAATFS010000379.1, forward strand.
CCTGCAACAGCCCCCGATACAACTTGTGCATGGCCAGGTTGGCCGAGTACAGGGCAAAGCACAGCTGGTTGTCCAGCTTGAGCAACGCGTCGGCGGGGGCGGAGGTGGACTTCATGCAAACCATAATAACTAGCGCGCTATTAAATAGCAAGCGATACCGACCGCTCCTGCACATACGGCGGCCGCACCCCCCGCCATTGTTCAGGCGCGGTGCGGCGTGGC